>DQLO01000311.1 GCA_015660155.1 Verrucomicrobiota bacterium | reverse complement strand
CGGTTGTTAAGAGCGAGGACGCCCTGAAACTTAAAAGCGATTAAAACCTCCCGTGGCGTTTTGCCGCCAATCAGGATCTTTTGCTTCGCGTCCTTTGGCTGAGCCAAGGCGATCAGGGGCAACAGGCAACCAGCCAAGACGGCTATGCGCAGGATGGTAAGGGTTTGGGAAAGATAAGCCATCACGGTGTTCCTTCATTCTGCGCTCAGCAACATCCTGCAATCAAGCTTTGGTTATGTCTCCAGTGCCATCACCGCATAAAAAACTGTTCCCGCTCCCGTGATTCGATACCCTTCAGCCCATGCGAATTTCCCACCTCATCGCCATAGCGTTCATTCTTAATTGTCCAGCTCATGCACAGGATATCAAGCCTAAGGCGTCCTATGAGACGGTCACGAACATCCTTTACCGAGAGGGTGCTCAGCTGACCGATTACATGAAGGAGCGATGCCGGTTGGATGTGTATCACCCAAAACGCATCGACCATTTCCCCACGGTGGTTTGGTTTCATGGCGGTGGACTAAAGGCGGGTAATCGCAAAGTACCCAAGGCGCTGCTGGGAAAAGGCATCGCGGTGGTGGCGGTGAATTATCGGCTGCATCCGAAAGTGAAAGCGCCCGCGTACATCGAGGACGCCGCTGCCGCAGTGGCATGGACCTTTCGCAATATTGAAAAATATGGCGGCTCTTCGAAGCGGATTTATGTGAGCGGCCATTCGGCGGGCGGCTACCTCACCAGCATGGTGGGCTTGGACAAACGCTGGCTCGCCGCGCACCAGATTGACGCCAACGCCATCGCCGGCCTCATCCCCTTCAGCGGCCACACCATCACGCATTTCACCGTGCGCAAAGAACGCGGCATCGACAGCAAACAACCCATCATCGACGCCCTCGCGCCACTCTTCCACGTCCGCAAAGACGCCCCGCCATTGCTCCTCATCACCGGCGATCGCGAACTCGAACTCCTCGGCCGCTACGAAGAAAATGCTTACCTCTGGCGAATGATGCAAGTCGTCGGTCATCCCGACACAAAAATAATGGAACTCGACGGTCACAACCACGGCCAAATCGCCGACCCTGCGCATGGGTTGCTTTTGCGCTTTATCAAGCGAGTTGGGAAATCCATCAATGAACCCAAACCGGAATAAAGCTGAATTCCCGAATGCATCGCTGCTTCAAATGAACGGGATGCTGCGAATTTTTGATGATCGGCAGCCGATGAATCGGCGGGAACTGCTCCGGGTGGGCGGGCTGAGCTTGGGCGGGTTGTCGTTGGCATCGTTGCTCAGCGCTAAAGCGGTTGGAGGAAAGCCGAATCCGCTCACGGGAAAATCCGTTATCTTTCTTTTTCAACAGGGCGGGCCGAGCCAACTGGAGACCTTTGACCCCAAGCCCGATGCGCCCAGTGGCATTCGCACGGTGGGGGGCACGATTCGCACCTCGGTGCCGGGCGTGCACTTTGGTGCGACGATGCAGCAGCTGGCCAAGCTTGCGCACAAGTTGAATGTGGTTCGCTCGTTTACCACAAAGAATGCCGGGCACAATATCCAGCCCATCGTCAGCGCCGCCTCCAAGCAAGCAAGCATTGGCGTGCACTTTGCGCGGGTGGCTGGTGCCACGCGGGCGGACACCGGTATGCCCACCACCGCAGTACTTTTTCCGCGCAGTGTGGATGCTACTGTGCCCGGGCCTTCGGCGCGCGGTAATCTCTCCGCCACCGGCCCGTTTGGACAGGGCTTTGCGCCGTTCATTCCCGGCAAGGGTGGCCAGTTGCAGGAGGACATGAAACTCAGCTTGCCGCGTGAACGATTTTTAAATGACCGAAAATCGCTGCTTGCGGAACTGGACCGGCTCAATCGCGAGGCCGATGCCAATGGCCAAATCACCGCACTGGATGACATTCAGCAACAGGCTTACGAGGTGCTGCTTGGCGGCGGAGTGTCCAAGGCGCTCGATCTTTCGCGCGAGGATGCCCGGACACTCGCAATGTACGACACCACAAAATATTCCGGCGGCACGCGCTGGGACAAAGTGCGCCGCGGGAAGGCCGGTTTATATAATGCGCAGGCCGACACCATCGGCAAGCTGCTCCTTCAGGCGCGCCGGTTGTGCGAGGCGGGCTGCGGGTTCGTTACCATCCATGCCAGCTATGCCGGCGTGTGGGACATGCACGCGGACGGCAACAACCTTGGCGTGCGCGAAGGCATGGAAGCGGTGGGCCTCAGTTTCGATCACGCCGTGGCGGCATTCATTCGCGACTGCGAAGCGCGCGGGTTATCCGATAAAATCCTCCTCGTCTGCTGTGGCGAAATGGGCCGCAACCCGCGCCTCAATAAGCGGGGCGGACGCGACCATTGGAGTCGGCTCGCACCGTTGTTGCTCTACGGTGGCGGCATGGGCGGCGGCAAGGTGATTGGCCAGTCCGACAAACAGGGCGGCGAGCCCAACAGCAAGCCATACGGCCCGAGCCATCTGATCAGCACTATCCTCCGCACCGTGATGGATCCCGGCCAAGTCCGCCTCATCCCCGGCTTGCCGCAGGAAATTAACCAACTCCTCAATCACGCGCCCATCGACGGGCTCGGAGTGAGTTGATCG
>DQLO01000202.1 GCA_015660155.1 Verrucomicrobiota bacterium | reverse complement strand
GGACCGGTGAGCGGCAGATACAAAAAGAATGGCTTTTTATCCTTCGCCATGCGCTCAAGAAATCCCGCCGCGCGCGCGGCTAGCACATCGAGGCCCTTTTCAAATTCAAAATCATCCGAGCGCGGGCCTCTGCGAACGAAGCCAGGAAACTTCACCGCCGCTTGTTGAAGCGTGGGCGCCTTCGCGAAGTGATCGTTTTCAATCCAAACATACGGCGCCATATCCAACGACGCGCTCACGCCGAAGTACTCGTGAAAGCCACGCGTGACGGGGCTGTCCGCAATGGGCTTGGTGAAATCCACATTGCCATCGCCGTCCCAGCGCTCCTTCCCCGGCTTGCCGCCCGCGCGCCGCGTCATGTTCATTCCCAAGTGCCACTTGCCAATCGCCGCCGTGTGATATCCCGCCTGTTGCAAAACCGAACCCACCGTCGGCCGGTTCTTCTCAATGAGCGGCGCGCTGTACCCGCCCAACACCCCACGCTTCATCCGCGACCGCCAGCAGTACCGGCCAGTGATGACGCCGTACCGCGTGGGCGTGCAAACGGCGGACGGACTGTGCGCATCGGAAAACGTCATCCCCTCCTTCGCCAACCGATTGAGATGCGGCGTGGGAATCTTCGATTGTGGATTCAACGCCTGCACATCCCCATAGCCCATGTCATCTGCCAAAATAAAAACAATGTTCGGCTTCGCCGCCTGCACAACTGTGGCGATGAGGAATACAGCAAGAAATAAAATGCGTTTCATGGAGGCGCAAATCATCCCGCACCCCCGCGCGGGGGGCAAGGAAAACAGGACGGGGTTGACTATGGATAAGCAGGATATTCAGGATATAAAAAATCCTATGCATCGTGAGTATCTGTGTTCATTTAAGTTTCAGCGCCTTGCGCAGCACGGGCTCGAAGGCGTTGGCTTGGCGGATGAAGCCGAGGTCGTTGGGGTGCGAGCCATCGGTCGTGCCTTCGCCGTCCTCGCCGAGCAACGCATCGCCGCCGAGGTAGTGAAGATGTGTCACGCCATCCAATTTCAGTTGCTCGTATGCTTTGCGCAAAGCAGCGTGGTTGGCGTCGTGATGTTTCGACCGCGTCGGGATCAACCACGAGTTGGCGTTGCGCCGATCTTCCACCAACACGATGGGCGTGTGTGGACGCGCTTTGCGGAGTTGTTTCACCAACGGCACGCAACGCGCGTTGACCACCGCCGCGTTCATATTCGGCAGGCAATCGATGATGTACGCCGCCGCGTCCACTTCCGCCATGAGGTCACCCACCGCCGCGTGCATTTTTCCATTGCCGGAAAAGCCGATGTTAATCACCGGCATATCGAGCCGACGCCCAAGGATCGCCGGATGCGCCATGCCCGGCCGCGACGCACACGCGCCGTGCGTGATGGACGTGCCATAAAAAATCAGCGGCTTCGCCTTGCGCGGCGCGAGCCGTTCGAACTTCGCCCCCGCCGGCACGCCAATCGACAACGACTCCGTGCCATTATACAGCGGCAAATAAACCGCGTACTCCCGCAACCCCGGCGCAATGCCGCCGAGCAGCATCGCTTGCATTTCCTGTTTGCTCGGCCGCGTGGCGGCCGCCCAGCGCCATTTGCCCTTCGCATCCCGCGCGTACAAATCCAGCCCACTCACCCCGCTCGGTGGCATGTGCGCCATGCCGAGGCGCGGGCTCAGCACTTTCCATTTCGCGTGAATTGCGTTGGCATTGGTTTTGAACCGCACCATCATCCCCGCACTATGACGGCTCAAATTCCAAACCGCCCCCGTCACTTTCCCTTCCGCCTTCGACGGGAACCGATCGAACCACCGCTTCCGTTCCTGCTCCCCCCAACCGCGCCCTTCCACGCCCCATTGGGTGACATCGTGCCAAGTTGTTTTATCTTGAGCAAAAGTTGTGATGGCAAAACAGGCGGCGAGGATGGCAAGAGTGCGTTTCATTCCGGCAAGTGTTCTCACGATTCATGGTGAAGTCAACCCCATGAGCCTTGACGCGCCGAGACGATGGCGTAGCCTCAGCAACCAACATGAAGCCCACCCGCAATTGCCCCGCACCTCCTTTCCATTCGAACCGACAAGCCGTTGTAAAAAATGATGGGAAAAAAATTTGGATTCCTTTTGCCTAAAACTCCCCTTCATCTCGTCAACTAAATCCAGAAAACTCAACGAACGCAAAATCGAACGACCATGCAGACACAATTCACGACTGGGCCAAAATCTGGCCCGTCCCGGCCGTCCTTTCAGTGGTCGTGCTAATCGTGTTTGCAATTTTCTTCCGCGATCCCACCGAGAAACCGGCTGAAGAAGAAGCAACCTCTTAATACCTCAAGGCACCATAAGCGACTTCAATGGAATCACGGCTAGCTCGGCGCTATTGTGATTGCCTCCCCGCCCGCCGGAGTTGGAGTAACCCACGTAGAGGCTGCCCCGATACTCAACCGCGTAGGGATAGGACAGCCCAGCCTTCGGGTGCGATTCGCCGGGGCCTTCGGCAAAAACGGCGTGGCGGATCACAAACACTTTGGAAAACGTTTTCTGGCCGGGTTGGCTCACGGCAATTGTAAGCGGCGAGCGGCGTCCTCTTCCATCTGCGGTGGTTGAACAAATCAGATAACGCTGGCCATTACTCAATACCCCGGAGCATGGCTTTGAGGTGGCCATTGGCAGGTTGCTTTCGGCGGAAGTAGTCCATGTTCGGCCATAGTTTTTACTGGTCGCGGCAAGGGCGAGTGGCTTGGCCCCATATCGCGCGATATTCACCACCGTGGAGCCATCAACTATCACCGATGATTCTCCCCACATATTTTTTACTCGGGAACTCCTAGGAATAATAACGGTCTTCCACTTCTTCAAATTATCACCCGCACTCAGCGCAACGGCCGCAGGATTGCCTTTCCCCACAATGAACCCCGGCATTATCCAATTTCCATCAGCCATCTTCACAGGCTCGTTCATGGGCCAAAAACCATCTTGAGCCACCGTGCCCTTCGGCTGCCATTTGCCATTTTTTTCATCGAACAAATAGGCCCGCGTGTGAACCCGTTCTCTCTTCCCATAAAAGGACCCCATAAACGCCCACAAACTTTCCCCGTGTGAAAGAAACACCCCGTGACTCACCGCAAGATCATCCGCCTCAGTGCCGACATCGATTGTCCGAACGCCCGACCAAGTCTTGCCGCCATCTTCACTCACGCAGTATCGGCCCTCTTCCGTAAGCGTATTTTCCGCTCCCTTATTATGACCAAACGAAGCGTAGAGTTTCCCCTTGTGCCAGGCCAACGCAACTCCATGCAGCCACACATAGCTGTCCACCTGAGGTTCCCGCTTTTTTATCACATGAAAACTCACCCCCTCCAGCACCTCGGCTTTTGATGTCTTGGGAAGCAAACTCCCTTCATCCCATAATAATCTCCGAGGGATGGCGGCCGGCACTTTGTGAGTTACACTTACCGGCCGATACAGCGCCGCCATTTCCTTGGCCGATAACGATCGTTCAAATAACTGCGCCTCATCGAGTGCGCCAAAATAATTCTGCCAAATTCGGCCTTCGTCATTCACGCCGCCAAAAGTCAACGGAGCTTGGGTGTGTGGAATCGACCGGGTTAGCTTCACACTGCCCGCCGATTTTCCATTGACCCACAACTCCGCCAAGTTTGGACGAACAACCACGCCAACCTGATGCCAATGCCCCAGCTTGGGCAACGCCTTGGCCGCTACGGTTTTCCAATCGCCCTGCCGCAGATAAAGACGAAAACGATTATCCTCATCCACCATCACGCCCCACTCGCGTTGGTTGAGCGAATAAACATTCTTGGCGGCAATCATCTGTTGCCCCGCATCGCGCGCATATGGATTCACCCAAATCAAAAAGGAAAAACCCTCGTCCTTGTGAGTCATCCGCGCTGAATCAATCACCTCCAAAACAGCGGCACCATCCAACGCCAAACTTTTTCCATCCACCCCCGCAACCACCGACGCCTTGCCGCCTTTCACGGCGTATGACTTTGAGATTGGCGAATCCAACGGCCAACTCCGATCAGCCGCAGGAAGTGACAGAACTAAACCAAACAACCAATAGAGGTGCTGCATCAATCCACCTCCTTCACGCGAATGCGGCGGTATTCCATTTGGCCGCGGTCGCCTTCTAATCCAATCGGGCCGGAAGCGGGTACTTTAAAATTCGCATCAAGCACTTCGCCGTTGCAAGTGCAGTGGGCTACGCCATCTTTCACGACGGCCACGATTTCGTTCCACTGCTGCGGCTTGTATTTTTTTAGATTCTTCCACGGCCCCGCCAAAACATAATCGCGACACTGCAGTTGCGGGCGACGAATAAAAACTCCGCTGTCCGCATTAGGCGTGGCGCGAAATTCGAGTTTCAAAATAAAATCCTTGGGAAACTCGCGCGTGGTCCAAAGCTGTTGAACCCGCCGACCCTCCGGCGGCGTGGTGACCACCAACCGACCGTTGATGGCGCGGTAGCGGCCATCATTGCTGGCGGCTTTGCCGTCAAACGTGGCGGTTTTCTGTTGCGTCCGCTGATTGCGAAACCCCCAGCCCGTGAGGTCTTTGCCATTAAACAGACTCACAAAGCCCGGCTCCATCTTGAACGCATCCGCTTCCGTTTCCAAAACCCCATTCGTCGCCAGCAGCGGCCGCAGTGCCGCCGCCCACTTCGCATAGCCGCCTTTGTTGGGGTGCAGCAAATCCGGAAATTCCGCCTTCTTCGCATCCCCGTTTGCATCGGCAAACAGCCGCCACGTATCGAGAACCGTAATCTGCGCATCACCCTTCACGGCGGCGAAATATAGT
>DQLO01000167.1 GCA_015660155.1 Verrucomicrobiota bacterium | reverse complement strand
TTTACCTGTGCGCGCCGCCGCAATGAGCAGCTGAAAATTCTGCGCGTTCCGCGTACCGATCTGCAGAATGTCAGCATATTCCGCCACCAGATCCACGTGCTTTTGCGAGAGCAATTCCGTGACAATCGGCATCCCCGTTTCGTCCCGCGCTTTGGCCAGCAGTTTCAGCCCCTTTTCGCCCAACCCCTGAAATTCATACGGCGAAGTGCGCGGCTTGAAAGCGCCCCCGCGCAAAATCGTGGCCCCCGCCTTGCGCACCGCGTGGGCGGTTTCCATCAATTGCTTTTCACTCTCCACCGAACACGGCCCGGCCATCACCTGAATTTTCTTCCCGCCAATCAAATGGCGACCCACCTTGACTGTGGAATTTTTTGGATGCGCCTCGCGGCTCACCAATCGGAATCGCTTTTGGATCGGCGTCACACTCTCCACCTGCGGCCACGAAGTAAGCGTCTCCAGCGAAGGATTTTTTTTCTCATCGCCAATCGCGCCCACCACCGTCCGTGCCACCCCGCGCATCACGTGCGGCTCGTAGCCAAGCTTCCGGATTTCGCGCAGCACACTATTCTCCTGACGCTTCGTAATCCGTGGCTTAAGAACAATAATCATATAGCGCCGCAACCTAAAGCCAGCCCCGCACGCGGTCAACGGAAATGGAAGGGAACCGCACAACCCCCGCCCACAAAAAAACCGCCCGCAGTAAACCGAAGTTCGCCGCGGGCGGTTACCAATCCTTTTCAAGGGGGCTCCCTTGCGGGAGTTCTCTCGAGGTCGTTGCCCTTGGTAGGGCAATTACCCTTTTCAGGGTAACAGCCAAATCCGACCCCCCAGCCTGCCTTCCCGAAGGAGGCAGGCCAACCTTTCACCCCGAAGGGCGACCGGCTTGGGTGGGAACTGCCGTGAAGCTGCCTCTTTAGGTTCGCCCCCAAGGATCGCTCCCTGAGTTTGTTCCTTCAAAGGTGATTCCGAAGAATCCCATTCCCGTGGTCGGCTGACCGACCGAGCGTTTCCGAAGATCCGCTCAACGAGAAGAATTTAGCACAGAATCGCCGGAGTCCAAGCGAAGGTTGTTCTTTAGTGTGCACCGACTTTTCACCGGTTATTAACAAATTGAAAAACAGAGAAAAAAACTGGTAGGAGCGCGGGGGCTCGAACCCCGGACCAATGGCTTAAAAGGCCACTGCTCTACCAACTGAGCTACGCTCCCGTTCAGTGGGGCGCGCAGTGTAGCGGGCAAATCCGCGCAATCAAGCAAATTGACGATTCGAGGCGTTGGTAACGCGGGCGGCTGGATACGGCCAGTTTTGCCAATCCGCCGACTGTGAATATCCTCTGAATTATTATCGCCCAAAAGAGGTTGCCAGCCTCCGGACCTTTTGCTACAAGAAGCGCCTCTGCGGATGCCCCCCATCCAATCCGCAGAACTATAACCGTCGCGGCGACGCCCACCACCCAGCCGCGGCGGTTCCTTTTTTGGGGGGCACATTTTGAAAAGCTTCTACTTCTCCAATACCCAAATGTTTCGATAGCGCACGGGGTTGCCGTGGTTTTGTAGGTGCAAAAATCCCGGGCCGGGGGCTTCGGGGTTGGGGCTGGCGCGGGTGCGGTTGGGGAGCTTTACGTTGTCGTGGATTTTCACGCCGTTGTGGATGACGGTCATGCGGGCGTCTTTGGTTTTTTTGCCGTCCTTAAATTGGGCGGCGGTGAAATCGATGTCGTAAGTCTGCCAGGCGAGCGGCGGGAAACACATATTCACGTCGGGCGCCTTGATGGTGTAGATGCCGCCGCACTCGTTGTGTTTGCCGGCGAGGCCAAAGGAGTCGAGCATTTGCACTTCGTACCGGCCCTGCAAATAGCAGCCGCTATTGCCCCGCCCTTGCCCGCGCGCCTTGGGCTGGAAGGGCAGGCGAAACTCGATGTGCAGCCGGTGACTTTGAAAATGCCGCACGCTGTTGGCGCCCTGCTCGAGCAAACCGTCCTTGGTAATTTTGCCGGGCTTGAACTGCTTCGCATCCGTGCCATCAAAAAGCACGATCGCACCCTTGGGCGGATGGCCGCCGAGTGTGGGGCTTTTGCGCTCGATGGCTTCCAGTGTTTGCGCGTCCGCGCCGGGCACGGTCAGCCGCAGCTTGGCACCGGTGACGCGCGCGGCCCAGCCGTTGGCCTTAGGAAAATCCGCGCCGGTGGTGGTGGCCGCACCGTTGAGTTCGATTTTCTTTCCCTTGTCCCAGCCCGCGCCGGGCAAGCCGCCCTTGTGAATCACCGCGCGAAACTTGCCGTCGCCCAGCGCAATCACCTGCACGCCGGTGCGTTTGCCGGCGTACTCGCCTTGGATTTGGAATGCGGAACCGGCGTCCTTGGCGTTAAGAAACGCGCCGGCTTTGTCCGCCGCCATTGCGGACTGGAACATCAGAATTGAAAACAAGGGGCCGAGAATGAGTTTTTTTATGTGTGTCATGGTTGAATGGATTCGGCGAAATCATACTCCAACGCCTGCTCAGGGCAAGCCGCACTTGAAGAAAAAACGGTTTTAACCAGTCCAATGATTTGATACAGACCGCGCCTTCCCACGCAGCGCACGCGGTATGAGTCGAATGAGAATATTTATTACATTGATGTGTTTGGGGGCGATCACCGCCTCCGCCGCCGATTTGCCCAAGGTGGGCGCGGCCGCGCCAGGCATCCAATGCCACGATCAGGCCAACAAACCGTGGAGCCTCGCCGACACGCTGGAGCGGCATGATGTGAAGGCGGTGCTGCTTTATTTTTATCCCAAGGACGACACGCCCGGCTGTACGCGGCAGGCCATCACGCTGCGCGATAACGTGGGCACGCTCGGCCAAAAAGGCGTGCAAGTGGTGGGCGTGAGTTTTGACACCGCCGCGAGCCA
>DQLO01000257.1 GCA_015660155.1 Verrucomicrobiota bacterium | reverse complement strand
CCTACCGCTATAACGGGCGTGATTTCCGCCTGACCGATGTGGGCGGGGAAGTGATCACGGACGTGATTGGGTAACTACGCCTTGGCTGCCTCTTTTTCGCGTAGGATTTCTTCGCGGCGTTCTTTACGGTGGGCTTGATATTTTTTCAGGCCGATTAACGTGAAGATAAATCCGATGGCACCGAGCACCACGCCGAAAACCGCCGCGCCAGCGGCCCAGCCGGCGAGGGCTTGGAAGAGCTCACCGGAGCTGAAGAGTTGTTTAACTGTGACCCAAATTTCACCTAATGACTTGAGCTTGTCGTCCGCCATAAATCTTGCACCAAAATCCTGCAGCCTGAGGATTTTGCTGCCAAGGATGAAGCTGGGCGGGATGGTGAAGACCGCGAATAGCTTGGCGAAAAAAAATCCGGCGATGGAGGCGCCGAGGTGGCCCTTGAGATATTTGTTGAGAGGATAAATCAGAAAAAATCCAAGACCCATTGTGGGGAAAAAAATTAGCTCCACAAAAATGCCGTAGCCCACGCCGCGGGCTACTTGCGCGGGGGCGCCGTGGGTACGAAGGATTTTCAGATAATCCAAGCGCGCCAGCCGATAGAGGCGGGTGTACCACGGATGCAACGGCTTGGCATGACCGTCACTCACTTGCTGGTGACCCACGAGAAGGTGATCTTCACTTCGTCTTTGGTGACGATGTTGCCGCTGGGAAGTTTGGGTGAGGGGGGCTTAATGCCGAAGTCCGACATCTTCACCGTGATGTTGCCTTTCACGGTGAGCTTGCCGCCGGCGCGCGACACGGTGATGGGCATGCTGATGGGCTTGATTTTGCCATTAATTTTCAACGTGCCTTTGCTGTCGCATTGGCTGAGCGTGCCCTTGGCAGCTTTCACGGTAATCTCGCTAAGCGTGAATTCAATCTTCGAATGCTTCGCCGCGTTCATCGCCGCATGCATCACTTCATCCATCCGTTTTTTGCCACTCTTGAGCGAGCGCACGGGGATGAACACTGTTGCTTTGGCGTCGAGCTTGCCGGGCTTGCCCAGCGCAGCGGCATTGACATCAATGGTGCCGCCGATGAGTTTGCTTTCCACTTTCCACTTGTGCACGCTGGAATCGCCATCGAGCTTCACGCTGCTGCCGAATTTGGATTTGTACGTCTCAGCCATTGCGGGCAGGGCGAGGAGGAGCACTAAAAGGATAATCGCTTTTTTCATAATATTTTTGGACTAAACCATTAAATCGGCGGCGGCAATTTCCACGCGCTTGCGAGTGTTCACGGCCTCATTGGCTTTCAACGCAATCACATTGGCTTGGTAGCCTTCTACAGCATCCGCGGCGGGCAACAGGCTGTTGGTGCCGCCGAGTTGTTCCTTCAAAAATTCCGTGACCGTTTCGCTATCCGGCTCGCCGAAGGCCTCAATGAGATCGGCCACGGTTGTTTGCACTTGGTGACTATTATAGGCGAACGCCTCAAGGCTATAAAAAATCGGCGTCTGCGTAAAAGTCGATTCCTGATAAAGTTTCTTGCCGCCCTTGCCCAGCGTCGTGGCCCCGGCCGCGAGCACCACGCCCGGCTTGCCGTAGTGTGCCTCCTTGCGCGCGTAAACTTCCCAGCCAATGAGCGGCGCGTCGGCTTCCTTGTACATCCACGCCTGCGAACCGCGCAGCATCACCGCGCTGTTCGTACCGTGCATCACCTCGTATTCGCCATCGAAGGAATTGGAGAGGGTCAATTCCTGCGTCAGTGAAAAACCATTTTCATATTCGAAAACAAGATTGACCGTATCGGGAACCTGCCGTCCGTCGCGCCATTGGATGGTGCTGCCGAAGCCGCTCACCGCCACGGGTTTGAGGTTGAGAAAATAATTTACCAAGTCCACCTGATGCATCCCCACCTCGCCGGCGAGCCCGGGCGAAAGCTGTTTGTTCAGCCGCCAGTTGATGGCCTTCTCGCGCGCGGCATTGGGCGACACGCGGCGCCAACTGGTTTTCTTGTGCCACTGCGTGCGCGCCTGCACCGCCCGGCCAAGCGCGCCCGAGCGCATGAAAGGAAACATGAAATGCCGCTGCGGCTCGCTGCGAAACTGCAGACCGGCTTGGAAATTTTGCTTCGGGTTATCAGCCGCCGCCTTGGCGATGGCGCGGGCGTCAGCGATGGAGTGCCCGAGCGGCGCTTCGCAGTAGACGTGTTTACCCGCCTTGAGCGCGGCCAGCACGATGGCTTTGTGCTCGTGCGGCGCGGTGGCGATGATGACGCCTTCCACATTTTTATCCGCCAATAAATCCTGATACTTCGCGTAGCCCTTCGCCTTGGGATGCTCGCGTTTGGAGCGGCGCAGCATCGGGCCATAGGTATCGCTTATGGCAACGAGCGGCGCGCTCGGAAGCTGCGCGAGGTTGCGCGCAATCTCCCGCCCGTGCGGCCCGTAACCGATGAGCCCCATCTTGGTCGGCGGCGTGGAATCATCCGTACGCCGCACCGAGCCCTTGCCTTCGCTGTCCTGCGCACGCGCCTCAAACGCCTCCATCATCGCCGCCATCGCGGCCAACGAACTTCCCGCCGCAATAAAGTCGCGCCGATTCACATCCTGTTTTTGTTCTCTCATGAAAGGCCGAGCAGTGTGCGCAAATCCCCGTTGATTGCAAGTCGGGAGGCGGTCGGATACTCTTTTGCTCATGCGGATTTTGCTTTGGATTTTTTTGGCGGGGGGAATAGCGGCGCATGCGGACGCGGTGAAATTGAATGTGGTGTTCATCCTCGTAGACGACTGGGGCTGGGCGGATGCGGGGGTGCAGGGGAGTGATTTTTTTGAGACGCCGAACATCGACCGGCTCGCGCGCGAGGGGATGCGCTTCACACAGGCGTACGCGGCGGCGGCGATTTGTTCGCCCACGCGCGCGGCCATTCTCACCGGCAAATCGCCCGCGCGGCTGGACATGACGATTTGGCACGAGGGCGCCGTGCGCGGTGGTTCGAAAAACAAACGGCTGCTCGAGGCCAAGGCCGTGGCCAATCTGCCGCTTGCGGAGGTGACGCTGGCAGAGTTGTTTAAGAAGCAAAATTATTTCACCGCGCACATCGGCAAATGGCATCTCGGCAAGGCGGCGTTTTATCCGGAGACGCAGGGTTACGACGTGAACATCGGCGGAACATTTTGGGGCGCGCCGGCGACATTCCACTGGCCCTATCGCGGGCCGTGGGGGAAGAACGATCCCGAGCTGCGCTATGTGCCGGTGGGGCCGGGCAAGCCGGGCGATTATCTCACCGACCAACTTACCGACCACGCGCTGCGAATCATCGCGCAGCAAAAAGACCGCCCGTTTTTTTTGAGCCTGTGGTTTCACACCGTGCACACGCCCATCGAGGGCAAGCCGGCGTTGGTGAAACGGTTTGAAAAAAAGCCGCGCGGAAAAATCCATTCCCACGCCGAGTACGCCGCGATGCTCGCCAGCCTCGATGAAAACATCGGCCGCGTGCTGCGCCAGCTTGACGACTTGAAACTCGCCGACCGCACCGTGGTCATCCT
>DQLO01000297.1 GCA_015660155.1 Verrucomicrobiota bacterium | reverse complement strand
GGCAACCATTTTTCCGTGCGCGTGGCGCCGACCTTCAAGCGCATTTCGCTGGATCGCTCGAAGACGCGCATCCTCAAGGGCGTGCCCGCGCCGGCAGTGATGCCGGCCGAACCCTTGCCAGTGCGCACCACCACGGCGGACACGTCGATTATCCAGTACACCAACTGGGAGGGGATCGACAAGGAATTCAAAATCATCACCGGCGTGGTGGATGACAAGGGCGACTATGTGCGCGTGCGAGTGTCGCCGACCTTCAAGTACATCACGCTCAAGCGCACGCGCATCGGCAACCCCGAGGCGTTGTTCGACGCCACGACGACCGCGCCGTCGAGAGAAGTCGCGCCGACAGTCGAGTCCGAGGCGGAACCAACCGTCACCCCAGCCCCGGCCGACACGGTGAACCTCATCCTCACCGGCTGCGGCATTGCCACCTACGATGCCACCCATGTGCTGCGGGACTTGCGCCCGGACCTCGGCACCTTCGATCTGTACAGCATGCTGCGGAATTTCCCGCAAACCGTCGCCGAGAACATGCCGCTCGAACAGGCGGAAGCATTCAAAAAACGTCTGGAAGACGCCGGTTGCACGGTGGAATTGAAATAAAGAACACTGTCGGACTATGGGATGTTTAATAAAGATATGTGGGGCGGTCGTCGGATTTATTCTGTGTATCATCGTTGGCACTCTTTTACATACGGTAACAGGGAGTGTGGAAATAGCCACTTTAGGCGGCATAGTCACATTCGCCGTTTGCATAGTTAAAGGTGCTGACTACGGCTCAAAATTTGGCGAAAAAAAACCTGAAGAATTGTTTAGGCCTCCTTCAAAAACGACACGAGGAAAGAGAAAAGCCACCCACTCAAAGCCGTTAGGAAAACGGGTTGCGCTCCAGTACATCAATGCATCGGGAGAACATCGCAAAGCTTATGTGGACTCCGCCTCGGCATTTCGAAATCATAACAAAGTAAAAGTAAATCTCTGGAACAGCGGAGGCAAAATGGAACTGGTTTTTGAGCGCATCAAAAACCCAGAGGTGCTCGGACTATCGGAGAATCCGCAGAACAAGGATGAAGTTGTCGGCAGGGACTGCCCTAACTGTTCCAACGGCAAGGTGCGGGCATGGAAAGGTGAAATGCGTTGCTGGAATTGCGGGCATGTGTTGAAAGAGGAAAACATTTTGGAGCAACGTGACTTGGAATCGGATTTCCCACCGATCATCGAGGAGCCCATCGCGCCGGTGTTGGAAGAACCTGAAGCTCAACCCGAACAGCCCCTCCAGCCCAAAGAACCGGTGGAGACGAAACCCGAACCGGTGACCACTGAACCGGCCACGGTGAATATCGTTGTCACCGCCATCGGGATGACTTCATCCGAAGCCACAAAAGTGCTGCAGTCCGCGCGGCCGAATTTGAACACGTTTGCCGTGTACGGCCTACTACGCGATTTCCCCAAGGTGGTGGTGGAAAACCTCCCCCGTGATGAAGCGGAGAAACTTAAACAAGAACTCGAAGCCGCCGGTTGTACGGTGGAGTTGAAATAAGAAAACGAACAACGCCATATGTCCTGCTTATGTATTACTATAGGTGCCATTGCCGGGGTCTTTGTTGGATATTTAGCCGGAGTTTTTTTAGGTGCACTAACCGGCAGTGATGGAGTGGCTATCATGGGTGGCATTATTGCCTGGTGTTTTTGCGTTTGGGTGGGCGGCAACATCGGAGACGGTTCATTCGCAAAATATTTTAAAAACAAGGCTGGGAATAATAAAACGAGGAGGAATGGAATTTCTCCGGAAGACCTTGTCGGGGTACACTTCGTAAACTCCAAGGGAATAAAACATAGTCTAAAAGTAGCCCGGCATAGCGCTCGTTTAAATGGCGATTTTGTTATTGCAGTTCTGGAAACTGGAGCGACCATTAACCTGAATAAATCACGAATCCTCAATCCAGAGGTGCTCGGACTACCGGAGAATCCGCAGAAAAAGGATAAAGTTGTCAGCAGGGATTGCCCGAACTGTTCCAACGGCAACGTGCGGGCATGGCAAGGTGAAATGCGTTGCTGGAATTGCGGGCATGTGTTGAAGGAGGATACACCGGAACCGCTGCCGCCAGTTTTGACCTCCCCGGAACCCATGCCGCCAGTTCTGACCTCGAAGGAACCCACGCCGTCGACAATCTCCGCAGAGCCCGTGGTGGTGTTGCTGCAATACCTCAATCGCCGCGGCCAGGAACGAGAGATTCGAGTGGAGGCCAAAGCTTACATAGATGGAAACAGCATAATTCATTGTTACCTCGCCGACTCCAATGGCACCCTTGTGCTAAAGCGGGAACAAATTCTCAACTCAAGTGTTTTAATATTAAGAGATATCAGCGAGATGCCAACGGAGGAGGAAGAGCCACCCGTCTTAGAGCCCAAAGTGCTAGAACTAGGCGACTCTTCAGGACCCGAATTGATTTATACCCAAAATAGCGGCGAACTGGCCGTGATTCATTTCGACCCCACCACTGTCGAGAAAGTGGGTAATCTTGTGAATCTAAGCCCCATGGGCATCGACGAACGCTACGCTATTGCGCTGGGAAAAATCATCAACCCGGATATTTTGGAAAATGATCCCGAGCCGGAACTTGAAGTAGAGGAACTGCCACCGGTGCTCTCCAAGCCCGAACCGCAGCCGGAAGTCCTTGAGCCCCAACTGCCTCAAGGCACACGCGTGCTTATCCGCCGTATGCCCACTGATTCCTACGAAACCGTACAAGTGATGCGCCGAATCAAGCCAAAGCTGAGCACCTTTGATATTTTTGAGTTGCTGGAACAGGAGCGCCTTACTGCGCTCACCGGCTACGACCACGATGAAGCCATCCGCGTCGGTGGCGAACTTGAAGCCGTCGGCTGCGCTGTGGATATCATGCGCGAGGGAAAGTAACCGCCCGGACCGCATTCTTTCCTTTTCGTCCGCTACCCGCCCGCTACACTCGGCCGCGTGAGTGAATTCACTGCGGAACTGGTCGGCACCTTCCTGCTCATCCTGTTGGGCGGAGGCGTGTGTGCTAATGTCAGCCTGAAAAAAACCTGCGGGCACGACTCGGGCTGGATTGTCATCACCGCCGGCTGGGGGCTTGCCGTGGCCATGGCCATTTACGCAGTGGTAAATTTCAGTGGCGCGCACATCAACCCCGCCGTCACGCTTGGCCTCGCGAGCATCGGCGGATTACCTTGGAGCGATGTGCCCAAATATGTCGTAGCCCAATTCCTCGGCGCCATCCTCGGCGCGACCACCGTGTGGCTTGCCTACCACCCCCATTGGAAAATTACCGAAGACCCCGCCACCAAGCTGGGC
>DQLO01000184.1 GCA_015660155.1 Verrucomicrobiota bacterium | reverse complement strand
CGCCGGGTGCGGCGCACGTTGCTGCGCCAGAGTTCTTTGCCGAGGCGTGCGTTGCCGCTGGATGTGCGGCTGTGGACGATGACGCCGGTGACGCCGTCCCACACCTGTTCATCATAAAACTTGCGCAAGGTGTCGCCCATTTTGTCTTTGTGGGCGGCTTCGGCGGTGTCGTCGAGCTTGTGCTCGAGGCGGGCGCGCACGTCCACGATGGTATCGGCGGGCGCCACCCAGCGGCGGATGACCGCGACGCTGGGATGCGAGCTGGGATGGCCGCCGGTGGCGGTGAGCTTCAGCGGGCCAAACTGTGGACTGTTGCCTTTCCAGACCTTGCCGTCGGTGAAGGGGAATTGGAAAAACTTAATTTTGTAAAGTTTGTTCTTCTCGTCGTAACGATCTGCCTGACCGTAACCATTATACCACGTGGGAGCGTGCTTCATGGCTCCGGTGGTGACACCGCCGGTTTGCTGCTGGAGATAGCGCACGCCGAGTTTTAGCTCGATGGGCTCGGGGGCGCGCTGGTAGATCATGTTGTAGAGGGCGCTGATGCGGGCGCGGTCGTCGCGGATGTCGGTGAATTCCTTGCGGTTGACGAGTTGATGCGCGAGGTCGGCTATCATGGGGCTGTTCATCATGAAGAGCGCCTGTTGGGCGACGGTGGAGGTGAAGCGCTGGCCGGCGGTTTTGTCGGGGTTGGCAAAATCGAAGGTTTTGAAAACGTCATCGAGGTTGCGGCGGTCGATGAGGGCGTAGACGGTGCGGCGATAGTTGGGGGCGCCGCCGGTGAGGCGCAGGGGTTTGCCGCCCATGGCGAGGTCGGCCTTGCCGGAAATGGAGAGCATGCCGTCGCGAAAGGCTTCGAAGTCCAGCCGGCGGCGATCCATTTTGTAGTAATAGATATTGTTGGGATCTTTGACGCTGTAGCGCGGGTTGTCGTCGCTGGTTTGTTGGTAGGTGTTGGACATGAGGATGTGCTTGTGCAGCGTTTTCATGGACCAATTGTTGGAGGTGAAATACCACGCGAGGTAATCGAGCAATTCGGGGTGGGATGGATCCATGGCGCGCACGCCGAACTCATTGACGGAGCTGACGATGCCCTTGCCAAAATGGAGCATCCAAATTCGGTTCACCATCACGCGGGCGGTGAGGGGATTATCCTTGCTGGCAATGGCCTTTGCCAGCTCGAGGCGACCACTGGAGTTCTTGGGGAAGGGCTGGCGATCTTCACCGGCGAGGATCTCCAGGAATTGGCGTGGGGCTTCCTTGCCGCGTTGGTTGCGGTTACCCTTGATCATGATTTTCTCGTTGTGAGGGTTACTGTCTATCATCACCATGGCTAGCGGCGGTGAGCCAGCGTGATTGATCTTGAGGCTTTCAATCTTACTGATAAAACGTTCACGCTCCTCGCGTTCAAGGCCGCCGTTGCGGCGTTTGAGTGCATCGAAGTTGGATTTGCAGGGATGTCCGCGCTCGAAGATAACGCGCCGAACTTCTTCCATGTTTTTCGCGTAGTCCTTGCCAAACTGTTTGTCGAATTCCACGCCGAACCGCTTTTGGGCGTCCTCCATATTTTTGGGCGGGGTCAGCGTTTCGCCGGGCTTGGCCGTGGCGCGCTTGGCGGTGTATTGCTGAATTGCAAAGCGCCATTGTTGGTCGGAAATTTTGAACAGGGCGTCGTAGCGTTTCATCACATCACCCATTGAGGTGGGGGGTGAACTGGCGGGGAAATATTTGGCCACGATGGGGTTGATGCGTTTGGCGCGTTTATTTTTTGGATCGGGCTTGGCAAGCAGAGGCTTGAGCTTGGCTTGCGCCTTGGCCAGCTCGGCGGGAATGAAGCGGCCGGCGGCGTTGGTGGATACGTTTCCGTAGGTGACCCACGGGCCGAATACTCGGTCGTCCTCTTTCTTGCGGCGCATGTAGTTCTGCCAAGTATCGCCCACATCGCCGATGAGCTTAACGTCACTTTTCTTCTTCTTGCCTTTGGTTGCTTTTTTAATCAACTCATCGAGCGTGCGCTCAAATTCGCGGCGTTTATCGCGCACGCGCACGTCGTTCTTGGTATACATGTGGGTCCAATACATGTAGGTGGCGGCGTTTTGGCGGGAATTATTGTTGTTCTCATATTCCTTTCCTAAACGGAAATCCTCGTGTTTTTTTTCCAGCTCTTTCAGTTTAGATTGATAATCTGCAAAATCGGAACTGGCCGCGTAAGTGTCTTTGCTGCTTCCCTTGGCACCCGAAGGGCTCAGCACGTATTTCCAATCCTTGAGCTTGTCATCATCGTTGGGTTCTCTGGAGCTCTTGAACACGCCGTAGAGTGAGTAGTAGTCAACAGAGGGCACTGGATCGAACTTGTGGTCGTGGCAGCGGGCGCAGTAGACGGCGAGGCCGAGGGTGCCGCGGGTAAGCACATCGATGCGATCATCAATCACATCATCGCTATTGTCTTGGGGGTTATTTTTGCGGCCGAGGGTGAGGAAACCCATGGCTGCAAGGTCGCCGTGGCTGGACTTCTGTTGGTCGGCGGCGATTTGCTCGATGAGAAACTTGTCATACGGTTTGTCTTCATTGAGTGAATTGATCACCCAATCGCGGTAGGTGTAGGCATAGAGGTAGCGCGATACGTTGTTACGGCGGTTGTCCGAGCCGGTGGTGTCGGCATAGCGGGCGACATCCAGCCAATAACGGCCCCACCGTTCGCCGTATTGTGGGCTGGTCAGAAGGCGGTCGACGACCTGCTCGTAGGTTTCCTGTCCATTGGTAAAGCGCTGAATATCCTCATAACTCGGCGGCAGCCCGATCAGATCAAAATACACGCGCCGAAGGAGCGCCCATTTTTCCGCCGGGAGTGAGGGCACCATGTTTTGTTCCTCGAGGGTTTTGAGGATGTACGCGTCGATGGGGTTTTGAATCCAGCCCTTGAGTTTACCGTTGAACACATATTCTGGTAGAGGCGGTGCGGGGGTTTTTACTTTTTGAAAACCCCAGTGAGCCTTGGCTTTTTCTTTGTCAGACTGGTTCTTGATAACACCGGCGGCTTTGCCTGTGCGAGGATCAGGTGCGCCTCGGCGGATCCAGCTTTCCAGTTCGGAAATCTGCGGGTCGGTGAGCGGATCCTTGCTGGAAGGCGGCATGGGGTCGGCAAGGTTTTTGATGCGTTTGATTAGGATGCTTTTGCCCGGATCATTTGGCACCACGGCGGGGCCGGTGTTGCCCCCATTGAGTGCGCCGCCTTTGCTGCTGAGGTCCAGCCCGCCTTTGGTGGCGCCGTCGCCATGGCAACTGTAGCAGGTGTCCACGAGGATGGGCCGAATCTTGGCTTCAAAATATTCCTGATCCGCCGGCGAAATTTGCTGAGCGTTCGCGGCTGGGATGAGCCAAACCAAAACGACCGCGATCAGTGCGGTCGGTTGGAGTTTGTTGAGTGTGCGGGTGAGGTTATTTTTCATGGCACAAGTTTGCATTCGATATTTTCACGGATCCCGTGTGGGAGAGCGTGTGGTAATTTAATGTGTAAACTGTTGGCTACGCGACCACGCCTTGCACCACTTGGCCACCTTGCGGCAGTGTGCGGGTGGGTTGGGTCAGCCGGAAATCACGACCGCCGTTGCGGAAGGTAAGTTGTTCGTGGTCGAACCCAAGCTGGTTGATAATCGTGGCGTGCAAATCTTTTACGTGGACTTTGTTTTCCACGGCTGATCCGCCCAGTTCATCGGTGGAGCCGTAGCCGATGCCGCCCTTGATGCCGCCGCCGGCAAGTACGGTGCTCATGCCGCGCGCGTTGTGACTGCGTCCGCCGCCGCCGTCCTCGGTGGGGCTTCGGCCGAATTCGCTGGAGATATAAATCAACGTGTCCTCGAACAGGCCGCGTTCCTTGAGGTCATCCATCAGCGCGCCCACGGCTGGGTCCAGCTGCTGTGCATTGCGCGCGGCGCGGTCGGCGATTCCGCCGTGGAGATCCCATCCGCCTTGCGACACTTGGACGAAGCGCACGCCGCGCTCGAGCAAACGCCGCGCGATCAGCAACTGCCGGCCTTGGCCGTTGTTGCCGTACTTGGCGCGGGTCTCGGGTTTTTCGCCGTTGATGTCAAACGCTTCGCGGGCGTCAGTTTGCATACGGTATGCCAGCTCGAACGTATTGATGCGCGCTTCCAACGCGCCTTCGGCTTGGCGTTTTTGTTTGTGAATCTCGTTGAGCTTTAGCAGTAAATCCAATTGCTTGCGCTGATCTTTTCGGCTGGCGAAATCGCTCTTGATGTTCTTGATGATGTCCTCGATTTTCGTGTTATTGGAATCCACGAAAGTGCCTTGGAACGCGCCGGGCAAAAAGGCGTTCGTGTAGTTGCGCGCGTCGGGCGAGTTGCCGGGGCGCATGGTGATGAAGCCGGGCAGGTTTTGGTTTTCCGTGCCGAGACCGTACAGCGCCCAACTGCCGACCGCCGGGCGGATTTCCTGCATCTCGCCGGTGTTCATCATATAAGTGGCCGGCCCGTGCGCGGGGGCATCGGTGTAAAGCGAACGAATGATCGCGATGTCATCCGCGTGCCGGCCGATGTTCGGCCAGATTTCGCTCATCTGCAAACCGCTCTTGCCGAACTTCGGAAACTTAAAGGGCGAAGCCAACAGCTTGCGATTGCCGCGCTGTTTGCCGCCGCTCTTGTTGAGCTCCGGCCGAGGATCCCACAAATCCATGTGCGGCGCTGCGCCCTGCAAAAAGATGTGCAATACCCGCTTGGCCTTGGCCTTGTTCGGCGGTTGTTTGGGGGCCAACGCGCCCTTGCCGTCCTGGCCAAATCCCTGTTCGGCCAACATGCACGAGAGCGCTATTGCGCCAAAGCCGCCGCCCGCTTGGGTGAGCCACTGGCGGCGGTTCAAAAACAAATCCTCGGTGCGGGCCGTGTGATCGGCGCGGTTATATAGTGCGTATTCTTCGTTCATGGGCGATGGGTTTCCGGGTTGTTAGGTTCTCTAAAACAGCTTCTCTATACAGCATAACACGAAACGGCGAACACGCAACGGCAAACTGCCTGTTTTTTCGCAAAAAACCGGGCCAATCGTCGGGTGCGCCGCGTCATGCCAATAGATGATCGCCCCTGCCCGAACCTTAGCTGCTGGGCATAAGTTTTTTGCCCGGCCAATAACGCGGCATTGAGTTTCGGCGGGCCGCCGCTAGAGTTTTGCCATGCGCGGATTTGCATTATTCTTCATCGCCCTCACTTGGCTCGGATGCGGCTCGCTCAGCCGCGAGCCCGGGCTCATCAAAGTGCTGCCGCATTACCTCGATAAGCACGGCCGCCACACCACCGGCGTCACCCTTATCGAGCGCGACATGTATCAACTGGAACTCCGCAAAGATCCCGCCGCCGTGCATGGCGTGCGTTACAACGTCAACTGGCGCGGCAACGCAGAAATGACCGTGCGCCTCGAACTGCGCAGCACCAAGGCCGACGTCGCCCCGCTCACCCTCGAACAAACCGCCACACCCGAAGGCGGCAGCACTTGGACCCCCATCCTCATCGACATCGATACCTACAAAAAATTTGGCCAACCCGAGTCCTGGCGTGTCACCCTCTGGCAAGACGGCGAGCAAGTCGCCGAGCAAGCGTCGTTCCTTTGGTAATCAGTTTTTGGTAGGGACGCGCGGCAGCGCGTCCCTACCAACCCAAAAAGGTTACCCCCAAAACCCCCGCTATTCACCGCACCCCTTCCATCCAGCGCATAACCGTCCAGCAGGTTAAAATAACTCACGCGTGCATCCGCCGCTCGATGCGCGTAAAACCTTAATCACGAAAGCGGCTGAGTGCGCACGACACGGGACGACCAGGGCGGACCCAGCCAGTTTTCGCAGGGAGGCTGCGGGACCGCCCGATGCCGAAAAACTCAACCGGTCCTGTCCACACCTACACCCACCCCCATACCCCTGCACGGCATCGGTGCGTCCGCGCGCTTTGCGCGGGTTGAGGGTTGAGGGTTGAGTGATGAGGGTTGAGGGTTGAGGGTTGAGGGTTGAGGGTTGAGAGAATATCGTTCGCTCGCGCATGACTCCCTCAACCAAACTCATCCTAATCCTCTGCACCGGCAACAGCTGCCGCAGTCATCTTGCCGAAGGCATCCTGCGCGCCGCGCTCGGCGATGCCGCCATCGTGGCCAGCGCCGGTTCCAACCCCACCGGCACAGTTCACCCAATGGCCATCGAGGTGATGGCTGAGATCGGCATTGATATTCGCACCCACACCTCCAAGCATTTGAATGAGTTTTTAGAAAAAAAAGTGCACACCGTCATCACCGTGTGCGGCCATGCCGATGCCGCCTGCCCCGTTTTCCCCGGCCAAGCCGCCAAACACCATTGGCCCTTCGACGACCCCGCAAAGGCCGAAGGCAACGAGGAAGAAATTCGCGCCACCTTCCGCCGCGTGCGCGATGAGATTCGCGTGAAGTTCGAGGCGTACGCGCGGGAGATCGCAGTTGGCTAACTCTGCTTCGGCCGGCCCGCTTGTTTCGCGCGGATGAAATCGGAATGCTCCAGCCGCAGCAACTCCATCGTGCGGCGGATGAGATGCTCCTCGTATTTATCCAGATCGCCATCGGCAAAAGCCACGCGCCACATGGCTGTGAGCATTGCGCACTTTTGCTCGCGCGTGCAGCGCTGGTTAATGAGGTGTGTGTACGGAAACAAATCCGTGGCCCCTTCCGTCTCCGCCTTGGCCTGATCCAGCAGTGCCGTCACCGCCGCGCGCTTCAGCCCAAGCTCACTTTCCAATGCGCGCAAAATCGCCTGCGTCTCCTTCGGGTCATCCTTGTAATCCGCCTCCGCCACCTCCAACAACAACGCCGCGCACGCCATGTGCAACTGCTCCGGCGAAATCTCCGCCTCCAACTCATCACCGGTCGTCTCTGTTGTGGCTCCAGTTTTCCGCCCAAACAACTTGTCAAATAATCCCATGTGGGGAAGAGCCTACCGGCAGAAACGGGAATCGTCCATCCGTGACTTTCTCAACCTCGATCCTTTCTAGCAAACGCAACTCCAATTGCTAGAGATTGTT
>DQLO01000060.1 GCA_015660155.1 Verrucomicrobiota bacterium | reverse complement strand
TGTTTGGGGGGCGATGGCGGCGGCGGCGCGGCGTGGGGCGCGGACGGCGTTGATTTGTTTTGATCCGAAATTGAAACGCCGCGCGGGTGTGCCGCACCTCATCGTGGCGCCGGCGATTGGGCCGGAGGTGTTGACGGGCTCCACGCGTTTGAAAGCGGGCACGGCGACGAAGTTAATTTTGAATTGCATCACCACGCTGGCAATGGTGCGACTGGGGAAGGTGCGAGGAAATTTGATGGTGGATTTGGATCCGAAGAATGAAAAGCTGCGCGATCGCGCGGTGCGGATTGCGCAAACGTTGACGGGAGCGGAGGAAGGGGAAGCGCGGGTGGCGTTGGAGAAGTGCGGGTGGGTGGTGAAGAAGGCTTTGGAAAGTTTCGATTTTCAATGCAAGTAACCGAGCCTTACTTGACCATTGATACCCCCTCAAGGCTTCCCTTCCGCCGCGCGAATGGCGGCGGGCAATGAGGCGAGGCCGAAATGGAATGAGACGATCCTGCCGGTTTCATCGACGACCATAAATGCGGGCGGGAGTGTGATGTCGGAGTAGGGTTCGCGGTAGTATTGGGCGTTGCCGATTGGGAATTTTGCGCCATAGGTTTTGGTGAAGGCGAGTGCGCCTTGGGCTTTGGGCGGGCAGGAACCGATGATCCAAAGTTGGCCGCGCGAGGTGCGGTCGAAGAGGGCGTTGAGGGGGGGCACGGTTTTCCCGCAAGCGGGGCTGGCGGGGTTGAGGAAGGCGATGAGCACGCGGGTGTTGCGCAGGGTGGACAGCTCGAAGGTGCTGCGACGAGTGTTGACGGCGTAGACATCGAGCGGGGGAGCGGTGCGGCCGATGTAGTCTTCGGTCCAAAGTTGCTGCACGGGATTCATGCTGCCGCCGAGAATGCCTTCGGCGATGCCGGTGGCTGTTTCGCCAAGGCCGCCTTTCGCGGGTGGGGCCTTGCCGTCGGCGATGTCTTGGCCTTGTTGCATGATGTCGGCGAGTTGGCCGACGCGGTTGAAGGCTTCCTCGGCGTTCTCCTTGGGCAACCCGACGTGGGCATCGTAGCCGTGCTTGAGCGCGGCGAGGATGCTGCAACAGGCGATGAGGGAAAAGAGCGTGCCAAAACTGGCGAGCCAACGTTTGGGGAGCACGAGTTTTTCGCTGGCTTGATAAAGATGGGTGAGGCCTTGGATGAACCCAACGAGACCGAGCGCGGCACCGATGAAGCCGAACCATTGGCCGAAGGAGGCGAGAAACATTTTGAGGCCGCGGTTGGTGGCGTCTTGCACGACGACTTCCTGCATCGTGTCGAGGTTGCCGGTGATTTGCACGGACTCGGATGCGCCAGGGTTGAAATACATCCCGGCAAGCGCCACGCCGCCGAGGAGGCAACCGAGGAAGCCGAGCAGCAAACTGGAAAAGGCTTTGCCGCAGCGGCGCGGGCCATCGACAGCAGCAGGCGCGGCGGTTTCCTCCGGGGGTGGCGGCGGAATTTCCTCGGGCGGCGGCGGCGGTGGAATGTCGTCTGCTGGCATAACCGGTTTGGTTAATATAAGGCCAAATGGGGCGATTTGTCGAGGGCGGCGGGAAAATCCTTGCACGCGCGGGCGCGGGGCGGGATGTTGGCGGCGTGCGCACGGTTATTTATCCCGGAAGTTTTGATCCGATCACCAACGGCCATTTGGACGTGATTGAGCGGGCGGCGAAGCTGTTCGATCGCGTCATCGTGGCGGTGGCGGTGAACAGCTCGAAAGCGCCGCTCTTTTCCAAGGACCAACGGCAGGAGCAAATCGCCGAGGCGGTGGCCGCGCTGGGCAATGTGGAGGTGGATGCCTTCGACGGATTGCTGGTGGATTTCGCGCGTGACCAAAAGGCACAGGCAATCATTCGCGGGCTGCGGGCGGTTTCGGATTTTGAATTTGAATTTCAACTCGCGCTGATGAACCGCAAGTTGGAGCCGAACATCGAAACCATTTTTATGATGCCCCACGAAACTTACACGTTCCTCAGCAGCAAACTGGTGAAAGAAATCGCGCAGCTCGGCGGCGACGTGAGCGCGTTTGTGCCGCCGCACGTGGAGCGCGCGCTCGCCGATTGCCGCAATTAAGGAGCAGCTATGGCCATCAAGATTTTCTTGGACGAGCTCCAAAACGAGCAACTGCACCTCGAAGGCGAACTCACGCCGGCCGAGCTGGAGCTGGCACTGGGCGAGGACGAGGCGCTGATGCAGCCGGATGGGCCTCTCGCGTATGCGCTCACCGCCAGCGAGTCGGATGATATGCTGATCGTCTTCGGCCGGTTAGAAATGGACTTCACCGCCGAATGCGGGCGCTGCCTCAAGCCGTTTACGTTTCCCATGGATATACCCCTATGGGCCGTCGCGCTGCCCCTCAAAGGCGACGATGCGATCGAGTTTAACGGCGATAGCGTGGACTTGACTCCGTGGCTGCGTGAAGATATTCTTCTCGGCCTTCCACAGCATCCGCTGTGTGGTTCCGCGTGTGAAGGGCTGGTTTTCAAACAGGAAACCCCGCCCCCAGCCGTTGAGGAACCCTCCGAAGACTGGAGCAAGCTGGATGACTGGAAGCAACCAAAGAGTTAGGAAAACCGATGGCCGTACCAAAACGCAGAACCTCACGCAGCCGGCGCCGCAAGCGTTTGGCCTCCAATAGCGCGCTCACGCTGCCCCAAATCCAGCACTGCCCGCAGTGCAGCGAGGCCACCCAAGCGCACCGCGTGTGCCCGAGCTGTGGCTTTTACAAAGGCCGCCAAGTGCTCACCATCAAGGGCCAAAGCTAACCGTTTCCCGCCGGCAACGACCGTTCATTTATGAGCGAAGAAAACAAGCTCCAAGGCTGCGCCATTACCGGCGTTGGCTCATACGTCCCCGAACGCATTCTCGCCAACGCCGAGCTGGAGTCGATGGTCAACACCACCGACGATTGGATCACTTCCCGCACCGGCATCAAGCAACGCCGCATCGCCGCCGAAGGCGAGCACACCTCCACCCTCGCCACGCACGCTTCGCGCAAAGCCCTCGCCCAAGCCGGACTGGATGCCGCCGAACTCGACCTCATCATCGTGGCCACCATCACGCCCGATATGCCCTTCCCCGCCACCGCCTGTCTCGTGCAAAAAGAACTCGGCGCGGTCAAGGCGGCAGCCTTTGATTTGGAAGCCGCCTGTTCCGGATTTATTTACGCCCTCGAAGTGGGCCGCGCTTTTATCGCCAGCGGCATTTATAAAAATGTTCTAATTATTGGCGCGGAAAAACTTTCCTCCATCATCGACTGGGAAGATCGCAACACCTGCGTCCTCTTCGGCGATGGCGCTGGTGCCGCCGTGCTCCAACGCCGCGACGGCGCGCGCGGCGTGCTCGCCACCCGCCTCGGCAGCGACGGCAACAAAGCCGACATCCTCGCCATGCCCGGCGGCGGTTGCCGCCAACCCGCCACCGTCGATTCCGTCAACGAGCGCATCCACTTCCTCAAGATGGAAGGCAAGGAAGTTTACAAAGCCGCCGTCAACGCCATGACCGCCGCCGCCAAGGAAGTGCTCGAAATCAGCGGCCTATCCATCGAAGATATCCAGTGCATCATCCCGCACCAAGCCAACCAACGCATCATCAGCGCCATCGGCAGCCGCCTCGGCGCGCGCGAAGATCAAGTGTTTGTGAACCTCCAAAAATACGGCAACACCTCCGCCGCCAGCGTCGCCGTGGCGCTGGACGAAGCCCTGCAAACCGGTAAAATAAAACGCGGCGACAAAATCCTAATCATCGCCTTCGGTGCCGGCCTCACCTGGGGCGCCACAATCTTGGAATGGTAATCCGGTAAGACATGCTCCCGCATGTCCACGGACGTGCGCAGCGCGGCCCTACCGAAACCGTCCCCCAATAGTTGCATTTTCCTTGTCAGCGCGGTAAGCTTTGGGAGATATGGAAACGATGCCGCCAGCACCGCCGCCTTCTCCCGTCCAGCCGGAAGCGCCTCTTCAGTCGGTGGCCATCGCTCCCGCAG
>DQLO01000294.1 GCA_015660155.1 Verrucomicrobiota bacterium | reverse complement strand
TTTTGCCAAAAAACCCAAGCCGACTTGGTGGGAACAAAAGCTGTGGCATCTTTACGACGTGCCGCCGATTGCCGCCAATTTTGCAAACACGACGGTCATCGCTTACAGTGGCGAAATTGATAAACAAAAGCAAGCCGCCGACTTGATGGCCGCCGCGTTCGAAAAAGAGGGCATGACGATGACGCACATCATCGGCCCAAAAACCGGCCACCGCTACGAGCCCAAGGCGAAGCTGGAGGTCGTCCGCCAAGTCGGGGCCGCCGTGGACAAAGGAAGAAACGCCTATCCGCGCAAGGTGCGGTTTGCCACGTACACGCTTCGGCAAAATCGCATGAAATGGGTGACGGTGTTCGGCCTTGAGCAACATTGGAAACAGGCGCGAGTGGAGGCGGAGTACATCGACGATTGGCAGTTTGTCGTAAAAACCAAAAACGTGTCTGGGCTGACACTCGGCCAACTCGAAGCGCCCAATCAAGGCGCGGCGACTTACACAGTGACCATCGATGGGCAAAAACTAAAAACTAAACCGCCGCGCAACAACCCCATCAAGCTGCGCAAGTTTGGCGGCAAATGGAATGTGGTGCCGAGCCTGCAAATGAATTCGCTCGTCAAGTTGCCCGGGTTGCAAGGGCCGATTGACGACGCCTTTCTTGACCGCTTCATTATGGTCCGCCCCACCGGCAAGCCGATGAATGATGCCGTCGGCAAATGGGTTCAGACTGAAATGGAAAATGCCATCACCGAGTGGCACCGTCAATTCCGCGGCCGGGCCATCGTAAAAAACGACACGGACATCAAGCTTCGTGACTTGACCTCCAACCTCATCCTGTGGGGCGACCCGCAAAGCAACCAAGTGCTGGCCAAAATCGCAGGGCAGTTGCCCATCGAATGGACGGCGAAAGGCATTCGCCTAAAAGACAAAAGCTGGCCGGCCGACAAATTTGTGCCGGTTTTGATTTATCCCAACCCAATGCATCCCCAGCATTACATCGTCCTCAACAGCGGATTCACCTTCAGCGAGTTTGGGCACTTGAGCAATTCCATGCAAAACGCCAAGCTCCCCGACTACGCCGTGCTGGACATGCGCGTGCCTATTAAGGAGCGCATCCCGAAAGGCGTGGCCCACGCTGGATTTTTTGGCGAGCGATGGGAGTTGACGGAGTCCGAAGGGAAAGATTAACCACAGAGTTACAGAGAACACAGAGATGAAAAAATATATTATAATTTTACTGCTCGCCCCAATGGCGTGGTCCGCGCCGAAGAAGCCGCAATTGCCTCCAGTCTTTGACCCGGATGACCAAGTTTTCCGCATGGCACCCATGCCGCAATCGAGCCGAAGCATTGCAGTTTCTTTGGGTGGAAACATCCACCTGGCTTTTGACACGGTGCACTGCCGCATCCATTCTGTCTGGAAAGGTGGGCCGCTGAAATTATACGGGCCGGCATATCACGGAGGCAAACGCCCATTCATTTGCCAACCCAACGGGAAACGGCTTTGGGGCAATCCGCCCCTCACTCCGTGGGAATACGCCAACCCTGACCTTAAGAGCTCGGATCGGACTAAACCGTGCAAAGCGCGATACGTCGGCCACAGCACAAAAGGTGGGTTTGTTTCTTTCATTTACGACCTGTTAATCCCAAAGAATAAGGCCATTCGTGTTAACCTTACTGTTTACTTTTATGACAACGCGGTTGTTCGCAGATATGACGTTGCCCCCCGCACGAATAATCTCTATTTGCTCGCCCATACCGAAAAGGATTTGAAGGCAGGAATTGCAGTCGGAAATGGCTTCAACATCCTCCGGGGAAAGGAACGTTTTCACGTATCATATTACGATTCTCAACATAAAGTGAGTATGTTCAATTATACGGATCTGAGAAGTTTCAGGGTGGAAACTGTTACCGAACAAGGAACAATAACCGGGAATTCATTTCAACTCGTGAAAGATAAGTTTCTTCATACTGATTTTGAATTTCCGAAGGGTGATTCGCCTATCACGGTTCATGTCGGATCCATGGCTAAACCGGAGTGGGTGTTCAGCTTGAAAGGGGCAGTTGAAAACCCAGCCGATTTTTTGTATGGGAAAAGAGAATCCAAATCTGATCCAGTCAAAGCCAACTCAAGGGCGCGACGTAGCTTTGTGTTGAGCCCTTATTATAAAACGGAGGCGTTTGCGTTGCCGGAGAAGATGAATCTTTTGGTGACGGGGATGGATTGGCTGGCGAAAGATAAATTGGCGGTGTGCACTTATGCCGGCGAGGTGTGGATAGTGGAGGGCGCCACGGGACCGGTGGGGCAAATGAAGTTCCGTAGGTTCGCACGTGGAATGAATGAACCGATGGGGGTGCTGGTGAAGGACGGCAAAATTCATCTGGGCAATAAGGCGGAAATTACGCGCTTGAGCGATACGGATAAGGACGGCGCGGCGGATTTGTTTGAATGCGTGAATCGCGATTGGGATTATACGGGGAGTTATAATGCGTTTTCTTACGGGCCGGTGCTGGATAAGAATGGCAACTTCGTGGTGGCCAACGCCGGCCACGCGGGGCGCTGGAGCGCGCAGCACATGGGCTGGGCGTTGCGAATCAAGCCGGGCTCCGCGAAGGCTGAAGCGTTTGCCAGTGGGTTTCGCGAGCCCAATGGGATCGGCACGTTTGGGCCGGACAAGGATATTTTCGTGACCGATAATCAGGGGGCGTGGATTGGCGCGTGCAAGTTGAATCATGCGAAGGACGGCGGATTTTACGGGCATCCCGCCTCCAAGCCCGCGCCCGAAGAATTGTACGCTGGACGCAAAACCTTAACGCCTCCGGCGGTGTGGTTTCCGTACAAACTAGCGCGCTCGAGCAGCGGTATGTGTGAAATTAAGGACGACCGCTTCGGGCCATTCAAAGGGCAGTTGTTGGTCGGTGATTTTCAAAATGCAATCGTCACGCGCGTGCAATTGGAAAAAGTAGGCGGCGAATGGCAGGGCGCGGTTTGGCCATTTCTCAAGGGGTTTCAGTCCGGCGTGAACCGCCTCGTGATGGGGCCGGATGGCCATCTTTATGTGGGCGGTTGCAAGACCGTGGCGTGGGCGGCCAACGCGCCGTTTTCGCAGGGGCTAGAGCGCGTGAAGTTAAGCGGCAAGATTCCGTTTGAAGTGCAAACTGTCCGCGCGATGCCGGATGGGTTTGAACTGACTTTCACCAAACCGGTGAACCCCAAAGCCGCTGGCGATGCGGCGGGTTTCGACGTGTGGCAGTATAAATATAAATACCATAAAAAATGCGGCTGGCCGGAGTTTGGTCACGACGGCAAGAAGGACAGCTTCACGGTCATCGATGTGAAGAGCGCCACGGTGTCAAAGGATGGGCTCAAGGTACGGTTGCGGCTCGAGGGTTGGAAAGCGGGTTATGTGACCGCCGTGCGCGGCTTGGATGCCCGCAGTGCCACGGGCGAAAAACTGTGGCATGACACATTTTATTATACGCTGAACCGGATTCCCCGGTAGGGACAAGCTGCCCGTACTCAGCTAATCCGCATCTTGTTTACCGCGTCCAATTCCATTAGGCTAATCGCGATGAGTTTTTGGCGGACAATTTTTTGCATCTCGGCTCTTGGCGCGTTTGCGTTGGAGGGCGGGGAAAGCGAGCATTGGGCGTTTATCAAGCCGCTGCGCCACAAGCCACCGAGCGTCAAACAAGCTGATTGGCCGCGCAATGCCATTGACCACTTCATCCTTGCTGAACTTGAAAAAGCACATCTCAAACCTTCGGCCGAGGCGGATAAAACCACGCTACTCCGGCGGGTGCATTTGGATTTGATTGGGTTGCCGCCATCGCCGGCCGAGGTGGATGCGTTTCTCGCGGACGAGCGGCCCGAAGCTTTTGAGCGCGTGGTCGACAAGCTCCTGGCGTCGCCTCATTACGGCGAGCGGTGGGGGCGGTTTTGGCTGGACGCCGCCCGTTATGCGGACAGCGATGGTTACAGTCACGATGCGCCGCGAGTGATGTGGCGTTATCGCGATTGGGTGATTGCGTCGTTCAATGCGGACCAGCCGTTTGACCAATTCGTCATCGAGCAACTCGCGGGCGATATGTTGCCCGAAGCGACGCAAGCCCAGCGCATCGCCACCGGCTTCCATCGCAACACACAAATCAACACCGAAGGCGGCGTGGACAAGGAACAGTTTCGCGTGGACTCCATCTTCGACCGCATCGCGACCACGGGCGAGGTGATGTTCGGTCTCACCTTCGGCTGCGCGCAATGCCATGACCACAAGTTTGACCCCTTCAAGCAGGTGGAATTTTATCGGATGTTCGCTTTTTTCAACCAAGCCGACGAGCCGCGCGTGGAAACCCCCACCGTCGCCGAAGCCAAGGCGCGCGCTGCGCACGATGCCAAGGTGAAGGCGCTGCAAGCAAAAGTGAATGGCGCGG
>DQLO01000095.1 GCA_015660155.1 Verrucomicrobiota bacterium | reverse complement strand
CTTTTAAACCGATGAATACTCGGAACCTGAAAACTATCGCCTTCGCCGTCGGCCTCGTTGCTGCCGGTGCGGGATTCGCCGCGGACAAAGTCACTTACGAGGACAACGTCCTGCCCATCTTCCGCAACAACTGCCTCAAGTGCCACAATCCGGACAAGATGAAGGCCGACCTCAACCTGTCCACCTACGACGCGCTGATGACCGGCGAAGTCGTCGCTGGCGGCGATTTGGATAACAGCCTTCTTTATCAGCTCGTCACCCATGCCGAGGAACCCAACATGCCGCCCAAGAGCAAACTCACCGATCCGGAGATTGCCACCCTCAAGGCGTGGATCGTCGGCGGCTTGCTCAAGGACAGCGGATCCAAAGCCGTGATGTCCACCAAACCCAAGGTCGATCTCGCGCTCGATCCCGATTCCCTCGGCAAACGCCCCGAAGGCCCCACGCCAATGCCCGTCGAAGTGCTTGCGCTCGATCCCTATCAGCGCACCGAACGCACCAGCATTTCCACCGCCATCGCCGTCAGCCCGTGGGCGCCGCTCGTCGCCATCGGCAGCCAGCGCCAAGTGCTCCTTTATAATACCGACACCCTCAAAATCGCCGGCATCATTCCCTATCCCAAAGGCTACCCGCACAGCGTCAACTTCAGCGCCAACGGCAAACTCCTCATCATCGGCGGCGGTCGCGGCGCCAACCTCGGCTTCTCCACCGTGTGGGACATCACCAAGGGCGAACAAATTTTGACCGTCGGCGACGACCTCGATTCCGTGCTCGCCTCCGACATCTCCGCCGACCAGCGCTACATCGCCCACGGCGGCCCTGACCGGTTCGTGCGCATTTTCTCAACTGACACCGGCGAGCTGGTTCATAAAATTAAAAAACACACCGATTGGATCACCGCCATGCGCTTTGGCCCCAAAGGCAAATACGTCGCTTCCGGCGATCGCGCCGGTGGCATTCACGTGTGGGAAGCCGAACCCGGCGGACGCGCCGCAAGTCTCATGGGCCATCGCGGCCGTATCACCGGCCTCGAATGGGCCAGCACCAACATCGTCATCAGCTCCAGCGAAGACGGCACTGCCAAAATGTGGAACATCGACGAAGTCCGCCAACTCAAAAGCTGGACCGCCCACGGCGGTGGCGCCCTCAGCTTGCGTCGCGCTCAAAACGGCGACATGGTCACCGTCGGTCGCAATCGCCGCGCCACATTGTGGAGCGCCAGCGGCAGCGCCAAGCGCTCCTTCACTTTCCCCGGCGACATCCCCTCCACCGGCGTCCCCAGCCACGATGGCAAGCTCGTCATCGGTACCGACTGGAACGGCGAAGTCTACGTTTGGAACGCCGCCGACGGCAAAGAGATCACCCGCCTCGCGCTGAACCCCGCCCCGATGGCCGATCAATTTGTAGCCGCGCAAAAAGTGGTGGAACAAAAAGCTACCGTCACCAAAGCCGCCACCGCCGCGCATCAATCCGTGCTCACGCGCATCGCCAAAACCAAAGCGCAAATGACCGCCTTGGGCACCACCGTGACCATGCGCCAAAAAGCCGTCACCGATTCCAAAGCCACCCTCACCAAGCTCATTGCCGAAAAGCAAAAGCCCGCCCAAACCAAAGCCGCCACCGCCGCCGGCAGTGTGAAGACCGCCACCACCGCCAAAGCCACCGCCGACAAAGCGCTCGCTGCCGCCGATGAAGCCGGCAAACCCGCCGCCCAAACCAAAGCCACCGCTGCCGCCAAGGCACTCACCGATGCCACCGCAGCCAAGGCCATCGCCGACAAGGCACTTGCCGCCATCAACGCGCAAGTCACTCAAACCACCACCGTGAACGCCGCCGCCGCCAAGTCGCTCTCCGAAGCACAGAACGCCGCCAAAACCGGCAAGCTCGCGCTCACCAAGTTATTGGCCGTCCTCGCCACCGCCGCCAACACTGAGCAGGGCAAAGTCACCGCCGCCGGTGCCGCGCTCACCGCCGCGCAAAAGGACGCCGACCTGTTGCGACTCAATAAAACTTACAGCGAATATTATCGCGCCCGCAACCAACTCGCCGCGCAGGAAGCCAAGCTCGCCGGATTGCAGGCGACCGCCAAGGCCGCTCAAGCCGCGCTCGCCGGCACCCAAACCGCGCTGGACGCCGCCCGCAAAACCGACCTCGCGAAGCTGAAAGCCGACAAGCTCGTTGCCTTCATCCAAGCCAAAGCCGCCAAGGCCAAAGCCGACCAAGCCCTCACCACCGCCCAAGCCGAAGTCGCCAAAGCGGGCGAAACCGTCACCGCCGCCACTAAAGCCATCGCTACCGCCGAAGCCGGAATGAAAACCGCCGGCACAAATCTGGCTAACGCCAAGACCACCCACGCCCAAGCCGCCGCCGCCGCCAAAGCCGCGCGCGCCAAAGCCATCGCTGCCAAGATTGCGTACGACCAACTCGCCGCCGCCAAGCAAGCCCCCGCGCAACTCATTAACGTCACCCTCACCAAAGCCATCGCCCAAACCAACGCCGCCAAGGCGAACGCGGCAAAAGTGCTCACGGCCATCAACACCGAGGTCAACGCCGCCACCGCAGTGTTCACCGGCGCGGACAACACTGCCAAGGCATCTGAAACGATCGCTACCGCCGCCAAGGCGGTGATGGACAAATTGGCCGCTGATTTGGCAAAACAAAAAACTGATCTCGCCACCAAACAAAAAACGCAAACCACAGCCAAAGCCACGCTCGATCAATTGATCGCGCAAAAGCAAAAACCCGCCGAGGTCAAAGTCGCCGCCGCCGCCGTCGTGCTCAAGCAAGCGCCCGTCACCAAAGCCGTCGCCGACAAAGCGCAGTCCGTCGCCAACGCCGCCGTCAAAACCGCGCTCAACAAATACCTCGCCGCCGAAATGACCGCGCAAACCGCGGAGGCCGCTGCGGGCAATGACGCCGCCAAGCAAGCCGATGCCGCCGCCAAGCGCAAAGCTGCCGCCGCCGACAAGGCCGCGCTCGATCAACTCATTGCCGGCCAACAAAAAGCCGTGCTCGCGCAGGTGGCCAAAGCCAACGCCGCGATGAAAGCCGCGCCCCTTGCAAAAGCTGCCGCCGACAAGGAACTCGCCGCCGCAAAAGTCGAAGTCGCCAAGGCCACCACCGCGCACAACGCCGCAACCCAAGCCGCAACTGCCGCTCAAAAAATTGTGACAGCAACCACCGCCAATCACGCCAAGGCCAAGGTTGATTTCGCCACCAAACAAACCGATGCCACCACCAAGCGCAAAGTGGCCAACACCACCAAAGCCAAGCGTGATGGAATCGTGGCGACCAAACAACAGCCCGCGCAGGCAGCGATGGTCGCCACCGGCGCGACCGCCACCGAGTTGGCCGCCGCCAAAGTCGCCGCCGGCCAAATCCTCACGCGCGTGAACGCCGAAATGGTCGTGGCTGCCAAGCCGTTCCAAGCATTGGATGTCGCCGCGAAAATAGTGGAGGCAAATGTGAAGCCCGCCGAAGCGGTTATGGTCAAGATGACCGCCGCGATGGGGGTTGCTGGAAAGTTAGTGGCCCAACGCAAAACTGAAGCCGCCACCGCCAAAGTCGCGATGGACAAAATGGCTGCCGAAAAAATCAAGCCGATGGAGGCGCAAGCGACCTCCGCCGCTGGCGCAATGACCAGCGCCCAAGCCGCCCACGCCAACACCGAGCAAATCCACCAAGCCCGCATAGCCGCGCTGGCCAAGACGGTGGCTACTCAATCCACCGCCGCCAAGGCGTCAACCGACGAAGCCGGCAAACTTTCCACCACCGTTTCGGCTGAACAAAAACGGGTGGAAGCCCTCAAAGCCGAGTACGAAAAACTCAAAGGCCCCACCAAGACGGCGGCGAAGTAGCGGGAGGGGCGACTTCCACGTCGCCCTTTTTTGGCTTCATTGAATGAAATGGGACGAGGTGGAACTCGTCCCTCCCGTTGGCTCTACTGCCACGGAGCAATGGTTTCGCCTTCCCAAATTACTTTCACCTTTTGCCGCTTGCGGACGACGGCGGATTTTTTGCCTTTCACCAAAACTTCGGCGGGCAATGGGCGGGTGTTGTAGGTGCCGGCCATCACAAACCCGTAAGCGCCAGCGCTGAGGATGGCCACGAGGTCGCCCTCGGCCACGCGCGGGATGGGGCGGTCTTTGCAAAAGGTGTCGCCAGTTTCACAGATGCCGCCGACCACGTCGGTGTTCACGGGGCGCGCCTTGGATTGTTTCACGGGAATGATCTCGTGGTAGCTTTCGTAAAACGCGGGCCGCAGCAAATCATTCATCGCGGCGTCCACTATGGCGAAATATTTTTTGCCGGTGCGCTTCACGTATTCCACGCGCGTGACGAGAATGCCGGCGTTGCCGGAAATGAACCGGCCCGGTTCGAGAAGCACTTTGAGGCCAAGGGGCTGCAGCAGCGGCACGAGCGTGGCGGCGTATTTTGCGGGGGTGAGAATGTTTTTCGCCTCCTTGCGTTTCCACCATTCCGCATTGCCGCTGACCAATGCGTCCTCGTACATGATGCCGAGGCCACCGCCGATGCTGATGAATTCGATGCCGTGTTTGGCTTTCAGTTTCGCCGCGAGCGGGGCGATTTTGCGCACGGCGTCGGCGAAGGGTTTCACTTGGGTGAGCTGCGAGCCGATGTGCATTTGCACGCCGCGCAGGCGGATGTGTTTGAGCTTGGCGGCGCGGGCGTAGAGCGCGGGTATTTTTTCAATGGCGATTCCAAATTTGTTATCGTAAGTGCCGGTGGTAATTTTCTTGTGGGTTTGGGCGTCCACATTGGGGTTCACGCGGATGGCGATGGGGGCGATTTTCTTGAGCTTGCCGGCGATGCGATTGATGCGTTCGAGTTCGGCTTCGCTTTCCACGTTGAAACAGTAAATGCCTTTGCGGAGGGCGAAAGTGATTTCCTCTGCGGTTTTGCCAACACCGGCGAAGACGCATTTGCGCGGGTTTCCGCCCGCGGCAATGGTGCGCTGGATTTCGCCGCCGCTGACGGTGTCGAACCCGCTGCCCAAATCGGCGAGCGTGCGCAGGACGCCGAGGTTGGAATTGGATTTCATCGCAAAACAAATCAAATGATCCAGTGGCGCGAGCGCGTTGCTGAGTTTGGTGAAGTGATCGGCGAGCGTTTTGGAGGAGTAAACGTAGAGCGGCGTGCCGTGTTGCTTGGCGAGCGAGGCGATGGAAACGCCCTCACAATGGAGCCGGCCATTGACGTAACGAAAATCGTGCATACGCGGTTATGCCAAACCGGTGGGGAAAGGTGAAGGCGAAAGCTACTTTACGCCGCTGTCGCGGAGGATAATTTCGCGCTGTTCGTAGTATTCTTGATGGGTGATCTTTCCGGAAGTGTACTGATCGAGCAACGCGTTGAGCTTGAATTCAATTTCACGATGGGAAAGTTTTTGCTGTCTCAGCTCCGAATTTGTTCGGGATTCCTTGACGGTTTGCAGCGCTTGTTTTTTCTTAAAATCGCGCAGGGCATCGAGTTGCGCCTGTTCTTTAGGCGTGCTTGCCGGTTCGGGCGTGCGTTTGGCAATTATGTTGGGGCCGCTTTTGGGATAATTCATCGCGGTGGCATTGGGCAAAACGGGGAGTCCCTCCAGAGCATCCACGCGGGCGCCGCCTTGTTGCTGCGCATCGGCCATGGCTTTACGCAGGGCATCCTCATCGTATTGCGGATTGGCCGCGCGGAGGATGGTCTGGGCTTCGAAAAGGGCGAGTTGCTCGGCGGCTTGACGGTCGCGCAGTGCGGCGACCATCGCCTTCACCTCGGCCAGCGCGCGGGTTTTGGCTTGGGCAATCAGAGTGCGGCGGTAGCTGCCATCGGCAACCACCTTGGCCAGCGCGGCTTTTTTGGCGTCGTAAATTTCCTGAATCTGCGCGTAGGTGATGTTGGGAATCCAGCGCGAGCGTTTGACGTGCGCGATGGCGTTGGCGCGTTGGCGGGCGGTTTGCTGGCGGCGTTTCGCCCACTCGGCCGGGGTGAGATTGAGCCCGAAATTG
>DQLO01000057.1 GCA_015660155.1 Verrucomicrobiota bacterium | reverse complement strand
GTAATGCGAATCCGTGACGCCCTCAATGGCCACCACTAAATCCATCTCCAACGACAGCGCCTGAAAAACCAAATCCCCCTCCGCCGGTTTGTAAGTTCGCGATTGCTTGAGACACACACAGCCCGAGAGCCCCGCGGCTAAAGCAATGGTTCCGATTACGTTTGCGATATTCATTGTGTGGAAAAGGTAACATCGCACCACCAAAAATGATAATTGAAACGGCGGAGCTAACCATTGACTGAGTCGATGGTCACGTCCAAATCTGCCGGTCGAGGCTGCGGTATTGGATGGCTTCGGAGACGTGTTCGGCTTGGATAGATTCGGTGCCGGCGAGGTCGGCCATGGTGCGGGAGACTTTGAGGATGCGGTCGTAGGCGCGGGCGCTGAGGTCCAGCTCTTCCATCGCGGTGCGAAGGAGGTCGCGCGTGGGATCGTCGAGGGCGCAGTGTTTTTGGAGGTGGCGCGATTGCATCCGGGCGTTGCAGTTGGGCTTGCCGCGCCAGCGGCGGTATTGGGCGCGGCGGGCCTCGAGCACGCGTTCGCGGATGGTGGCGCTGGATTCGCCACCGGATTGCGAATCCATTTCGCGGAATTTCACCGGCGGCACTTCCACGTGCAAATCAATGCGGTCGAGTAGCGGACCGGAGATGCGACCGAGGTAGTTTTGAATCTCGCGCGGGCTGCTGCGGCTTTCGGCGGGCATTTTGCCGTCGGGCGTGGGGTTCATCGCGGCGACGAGCATGAACTCCGCCGGGAAAGTCATCGTGCCCTCCGCGCGTCTGATGGTGACGTGGCCGTCCTCGAGCGGTTGGCGCATGGTTTCCAAAACGCTGCGGCGGAATTCGGGCAGTTCGTCCAAAAACAAAACGCCGTGATGCGCCAATGAAATTTCGCCGGGCGATGGGTTGATGTTTCCGCCGAGCAATCCCGCATCGCTCGCGGTGTGATGTGGCGCGCGGAAGGGCCGCTGCGTGACGAGCGCCTGATTGGCCTCCAGCAATCCGGCGACGCTGTGGATGCGGGTGGTTTCCAGTGCCTCGTCCAAAGTGAGCGGCGGCAGGATGGTGCCCAGCCGTTTGGCGATCATGCTTTTTCCCGTGCCCGGCGGGCCGATGAGAATCAAATTGTGCCCGCCCGCGGCGGCAATTTCCAGCGCGCGCTTGACGGTCTCCTGCCCCTTTACTTCGGCGAGGTCGTGCTCGCCGTTGGCTTGATGCTCGAAGAGCGCTTGCGTGTCCACGTGCGTGGGCGTGATGGGCGCGGTGCCGGCGATGAAGGCGGCTGCCTCGCGCAGATTTTTCACGGGGATGACCTCCAGGCCTTCAACGACCGCCGCCTCGGCCGCGTTATCCGGCGGCACCAGCAAGCCGCGCCGCCCTTCCGCACGCGCGCTGAGCGCGACGGGCAGCACACCTTTCACGCGCCGCACTTTTCCCGTAAGTGCCAGCTCACCGATGATTGCGTAGTCCGCCGCATCACCGATGCTCGATTGCTCGCTGGCCATAAGCCACGCCAACCCGATTGCCAAATCAAAGCTCGGCCCTTCCTTGCGCAGATCGGCGGGGGCGAGGTTGATGGTTGTTTTGCCCGGCGGCAAATGAAAGCCCGAGCTGGTCATCGCGGCGGACACACGCTCCACCGATTCGCGCACGGCCGCATCCGGCAAGCCGACGACCACAACTTTTTGTTCGCCCGGCGCCACGCTCACTTCCACCTCCACCGGCACGGCTTCCACCCCGCGCAGCGCGGCCGCATAAACCTTGGAGAGCATGGGCGCACGGTACGCCCTGCTCCGGTATTTGTGAATTAAAATATAAAAGACAACCGCGCCCAGATTTCATCAGAGCTTCCGCCTATTCTCCAGCGTCCCCCAACAGCATTTACACCAGTGACGGTGCGGCGTAGGGTGGCGGGCATGAAGACCACATTGGCCATATTGTTTGCCCTGTCCTTGGGTATGTCTGCCGTTGGGGATGAGCAGGCGAAAAAGCAATTTGATTCACTAAAGGTGTTGGCAGAGAGGGGAGACGCCAGAGCGCAATGCAACCTTGGATTAATGTATACCCACGGAATAGGAGTAGCGAAAAATATCAAGGAAGGTGTGAAGTGGACTCGCTCAGCTGTACTAAAGGGAGACCATATGGCGCAAGCCATCTTTGGGGGGATGCATCAATATGGAAGAGGAGTGCCGGAGGACAAAAAAGAGGCGGTAAGGTGGTATCGCAAAGCTGCAGAACAGGGATATGACAAGGCGCAAACTATTCTTGGCAATAGTTATAAAAATGGCCATGGAGTGCCCAAGGATAATAAGGAAGCGGTTAAATGGTATCGCAAAGCTGCAGAACAGGGATATGTCGCTGCGCAACACAACCTTGGATTTATGTATGCTACGGGCAACGGCGTGCCAAAGGATTTCATGAGTGCCTATACTTGGTGGTGCATCGCCGCCGCGAATGGTGGGGCAGATTCATTGAAAAATAATGACCTGCTCGCTAAAAGAATGACCTTCGAGCAAACCGCCAAGGCTGCGGAACTGGCACGTAAGATGGTCAAAAAGAATCCCAAGCTGCTGAAGTAACTAACTCCCCTTCCGCCTCTTCTCCAGTGTTCCGTGCCGTTTTGAATCATGACGCGCGGCATGTTGAAGGAGTGTTTCTGTGTTGCCATAAAGATGCGGAGGAAATGTTTATGATGTGCTCTTTCGTTAATGCAGAGCTACAGAAGCAAGACCAAATGAGGAACAACTAATCATGCCGAAAGCCAAACATCATCACAGCGTGTACGTGGTTGAGCTGGATGAGGCGGTGTTGAAGCAGAAAAAGTTTTGTGCTGCCAATCCGAACTTTGACCCTTACCTTTCCTGCCTGTACGTGGGGATGACGGGGCTAGACCCCGAGGTGCGGTTTGAGAACCATAAGCGCGGCTATAAAGCCAACTGGTACGTGCGCAAG
>DQLO01000265.1 GCA_015660155.1 Verrucomicrobiota bacterium | reverse complement strand
CCGCCGCCGCAGCGGAAGCCGCTGAGAATCCCGCCGAGAAAAAAGCCGCCGAGGCCGCGCAAAAAAGCCGCCGAAGCCGCTTCGCAAAAGGCTCAACAAATGGCGCAACAAGCCGCCAATCCCGAAATGCAGCAGCAAGCCGAAGCATCCCCGCGCGCGGAAGCGGTCGATCAACAAATGGACCTCGCCGAGCAAGTGCAGGAAGCGGGTGCCGACATCGAACGCGCCGGCCGCCACGAGGAACGCCTCAACAGCGAGCGCGCCGAAGACCTAAAAGAAGTGGGCGAGCAAACGCAGGAAATCGCCAACGAACAAGCCGAGGCCGCCAATCAAATCGCCGACCCCCAAGCCCAACCCGAGGCCCAAGCCAACGCCGAGGAAGCCGCCGAAGGATTGGCCGAGCTACAGCAAGAACTCGAAGGCGCCCTCGAAAAAGAAGGCCCCGCCGAACAACCGGAAAACAATCCAGCCAACAAACCGAAATCCGGAGGCGACATCGCCGAGCAAGCCAACGAGCTGAGCAAAAATAAATTGCCTGAGATTGGGAAAAAGAATGACCAAGCCGAAGCCGGAGCCAATCAGGAATTAGCCGACGCCAAAAAGAATCTGGAAGAGGCCGCGCAAAAAGCCAACGAAGCCGCCGAGGCTGAAAAGGCCGGTGATGAAATGAAGGCCGGTGAAAAATTCGAGGAAGCCGCCGAGGCATTTGAGAAGGCAGCCGACAAACTAGAAGAAGTCGCCAACAAAGCAGAGGAAGCCGCCAACAAAACCAACGATCCCCAAAAGAAAGAAGCCGCCGAGCAAGCCAAACAGCAAGCGGAGGAAGCCGCCAAGCAATCCGACTCGCTCTGCCAGAATTGCAAAAGCAGCGCCCAATCCAACAAAGAGAGCGCATCCAGCAAACCGGGCGAAGGTGGCAAACCGGGCGAAGGCGAAGCCCAAGCTAAGGCAAAGCCATCCGCCGCCGAATCGCGTTGGCTTGCCCGTGCGTTAGATCGTTTGGATGCTTCCTTGAATGAACCCCAAAAATTCAGCCGCCCCAGCAAACCCGACGAGGGCGGCAAACCCGGCGAGGGCGGCAAACCCGGCGAGGGTGGCAAACCCGGCGAGGGCGGCGCGGGGCAGCAAGCTTCGGAGGCATTGAAGGAAGCCGCGCAAGCGCAAGCGGAAGCGATGCGGCAGGCGCGCGCGGCAGGCCTCACTCCGGGCGAACAACCGCCCAACGAAGGCAATAGCCAAGAGGGCGATGGCGAAGGCTCGCCCCTCAATGCCGAGGCCAAGCCGCTGGGTGAGTTGCCCGACCTCAAGCGAATGAAGGCTGAGGATTGGGCGAAGCTGCCGCCCAAGGTGGCGCAGGAGCTTTTGGAAAATAGCCGCGAAAGTATGTCGCCTGAGTTCCGCGAGCAAATCAGCCATTACTTCCGCATCATCGCCGAGCGCGCGCGCCAAAACAAAGCCACCCCCAAGGCGCCCCGCAAATGAGCCTGCCCGCGCTTTCCATTTCGCAACTCACCCGAAGGCAAGCTCTGCTCGGCATGGCGGCGTTGCCTCTCGGATTGTCCGCTGCGGCGGGCAAGCCCAAAGACAAAGTCGACATCGCACTCGATCGCGGCGCGCGGTTCATTGTCAATTCGCAGGAGGCGGACGGATCGTTCACCGATCCCAAAGCCCGCGAAGCTGCCCGCAACGGCTACGCCCTCACGGCGCTGGGCCTCATGGCGCTGGCCTCCATCGGGCATCAGCCGGGCGATCCCAATCGCGAGGGTACGGCCATGAAACGCGCGCTGGGTTTTATGCTGCGCAATGATCGCCGCCGCAACAGCAGGGGCGGACCGTATGAGTATTATGGTTCCGATGGCGGGCGCATGTACGGCCATGGCATTGCGACTTTGTGCCTCTCGGAATTGATGGGCATGGGGGTGGATCGCGATCAGGAACGGTTGCTGCGCAAGTACACCACCAAGGCGGTGGATCTGATTTTGGTTTCGCAAAAGGCCCGCAAAGATAACCCCGCTCATCGGGGCGGCTGGCGGTATGACCCCACCTCGGGAGATTCGGATTTATCGGTGACGGTGTGGCAAGTGATGGCGCTGCGTTCGGCCAAGAACGCGGGGATTAATGTGCCCAAGGAAGCGATCGATATGGCGGTTCGTTATTTAAAGCGCAGTTATTATTCCCCGCGCGATGCCCGCGGGCGGCCGGTGAATTTGAACAGCGGCTGCGGCTATATGCCCAACCAGCCGCCGCGCTATTCCACCACGGCGGCTGGGCTGCTCAGTTTGCAGGTGTGCGGCGAGTACGATGCCTTGGAAGTTATCGGCTCGGTCAATTGGCTCAAGCGCAGGGCGGTGAGCAAGCGCGAGCAATGGTTTTATTACGGCACCTATTACTACTCGCAGGGTATGCAAAAGCGCAAGGGCGATACCTCGCGCAACGCACGCGACACCACCGAGAAACTGCTGCTGCCAATGCAAAGTGTGGATGGCTCGTGGACGGGGGTCAATGGCATGGAGCAGGGGGCGGGGCGTGTGTATGCCACCAGCTTGGCGATGTTGAGCCTTTCGGTGAAGTATCACTTCCTTCCCATTTATCAGCACTAGAGTGGCGAAGTGTTGGGCACAAAAAAACCGCCCGGTTTTCCGGGCGGTTATGTGATTTTTGAATCGGGTCGTTAGGCTAATTGCCTTCCGTGCCGCCTTCGCCGCCGGCTCCAGCTCCATCAGGACCTTCACCCGGGGTAGGGGGCTCTTCGTTTTCCATGGGATCCGAAGAGTCGTCGGCTTCGCCGCAACCTACCATGAAGGCGCTCAAGGCGGCCATGCAGGTGGCGTGTTTAATGAGTTGTATTAATTTCATAGCGCAGGCGATTGATCGCATATTTCTCGGTCCATTGCAACAACTCTATTATTCTCGGACTTTCGGGTTGGGAAGGTTTGTGGGCGTCTTCCAATCTTTGTGCCAATGCAGGGTCCAGAGGTTGCGGAGTTCCACGGCCTCGGTATGCCCGTCATTAAAGGCAACAAGGGCGCGGCCGTTGTGGCGATCCACACATACACGTTGCATGCCGCCATTGCTGCCCTTCCAAGTTGCTGGAGCGGGATGGTTCTCACGCGGCCAGCAGTCCACCCAAATGGAGTCTGCCAAGAGCGGCGCCATATCGGGTTGGCCCTCGGAATCGTCTTGATACAGCCAATTCCACTGGCCGTGGTTTTCACGCCAAATGTCGGGGTGTTGCCAGGCGTTGTAGGCGTAGCTGCCGGAAACACGTTGGCCGTTGTTGATTTTTGGATCATTGTTCCACGCGCACCAAGTCTTGATAGCGTTGCCCCACCAAGCTCTCTTGTTGAGTTGAGTGGCCGGGCTGTGCATCACGCTGGCATCATATCCATTGTACTTAATCGCCTTGTGGTACCAGAAGTTCTTGTTCCAGTCGCCTTGGTTGCGATAGTTGGGGTTGGCACCTTCGAAGTCATTGTCACACCACAGCTTGATGCCCATGCGAACTTGCTTGATGTTGTTGGCGCTTTTCACTTGACCAGCCTTCGCCTTGGCCTTGGCCAGTACAGGAAGGAGCATGGAGGCGAGGATGCCGATAATGGCGATCACCACCAGCAACTCAATCAACGTGAAACCTCTTTGGATTTTTTTCATTTTATGGGGTTAGCTATAGTTTTGGGTTATGACTCAAGAGTCAGATGCCGTTTTAAAAGCAGATTTCATGCCGAAAAATGAAAGTGCTAAATAATGGGCATATTAGAGTTTTTGCCGGTTTACTCACGGTGATTGGCCGTTTTGAGGTGTGATTTTCACGCAAAATGGTATGTGTTCACGCAGGAAGTATATTCAAATTGGCTCAGGTGTTGTTTGTCCGTCACTCGCCCCGTATGCTGCCGCGCAGATGGAAACTGCTGTAATTCCCGGCCTCTCGCGGCTGGATGAGGGGCGCAAGGCGGATGAGCCGTGCACGATTGTCATTTTTGGCGCGAGTGGCGATCTCACCGTGCGCAAGCTAAT
>DQLO01000135.1 GCA_015660155.1 Verrucomicrobiota bacterium | reverse complement strand
TTGTAGCCGTAATCATCGGTGCGGCCGTAAGTGATGCCGGGCTTGATGCCGCCACCGGCCATCCAGATGGTAAAGCAGCGCGGGTGATGGTCGCGCCCGTAGTTGTCCTTGCCCAGTTTGCCTTGACAATACGGCGTGCGGCCGAACTCGCCGCCCCAGACGACGAGTGTGTCGTCGAGCATTCCGCGGTTTTTTAAATCCTTGATGAGCGCGGCGCTGCCTTGGTCGACGTCCTTGCATTGGTTGCCGTGCTCGCCGGCGAGGTTGCCGTGGGCGTCCCAGCCGCGATGAAAAATCTGGATGTTGCGCACGCCGCGCTCGGCCAAGCGGCGGGCGTTCAGGCAACACGCGGCGAACGTGCCCGGCGTCTTGGCGTCATCGCCGTAGAGCTTGAAGGTCGAGTCCGGTTCCTTGCTCAAGTCCATCAACTCCGGCACGGATGCCTGCATTCGATAAGCCATCTCGTGCTGCTTGATGCGACCCAACACCGAGGGATCCGCAAACCGTTTCTGCTGCGCGTGGTTCAGCGCGGCGAGTGTATCGAGTTGAGCGCGCCGGTCCGCGCGCGTCACGCCGACGGGATTGTTTAAATACAAAACCGGATCGCCTTGGCTGCGCAAGAGCACGCCCTGATGCTGCGACGACATGAAACCCGAGCCCCACAATCGGCCAAACAAACTTTGCTCCGGGTGCTTCGTCCGCGCGTGCATCACCACGTAGTTCGGCAGATTTTCATTCATGCTGCCGAGGCCGTAGCTGAGCCACGCGCCGAGGCTCGGCCGACCGGGGATTTGGCTGCCGGACTGGATGTACGTAATCGCCGGGTCATGATTAATCGCCTCGGTGAACGCCGTGTGCACCACGCACAGTTCCTTCGCCACCGTCGCCGTGTGCGGCAGCAACTCGCTCACCCACACGCCGTCGGCGTTGTTTTCCTGTTTGGTAAACTTATATTTTGTCGGGCACACCGGCAGCGTCTTTTGCCGCGAGGTCATGCCCGTGATGCGCTGGCCATCGCGCACTTCCTTCGGCAAATCCTTGCCATACATCGCGCGCATCTTCGGCTTGTAATCCCACAAATCCAGATGCGACGGCCCGCCACTCATGAAAAGATAAATCACCCGCTTCGCCTTGGCCGGATGATGCGGACCGTTCTTCAAATCCGCGCCCAACAAATCGCGCCCCATCAACCCCGCCATCGCCGCCGTACCCAGCCCAAGCGCCGTGCGCCCGAACAATTGCCGGCGCGTCATCATCAATTCCGTTTCGCGAAATAAATCGTTCATCAACATTCCTTTCCAGTTTAATAAACCCAAAGTGCCACATCACTGGCCAGCACGGTGATGGCCACTTGCGCCCATGCCGCGTGTTCGGCGGCATTCAGTTTTTTATCCCGCGGCGAATCGCCGATGGACAAATACGCCTCCGCGTCCTTCGCGTTTCCCGCGTAGCGCTGTTTCAGTTTGCTGAAGAGATTCATGCACGCGGCGCGCTCGGCGGCGTTCGGCTCGCGGCTGGCCAACAGTGTGAAGAGTAGATTCAAGCGGCCCGCGTCATCCTTCGCCTCGTGCAGCAAGCGTTGCCCAAGCATGCGGCCCATCTCGACGCGCTGTTTTTCATTGAGCAACGCCAGCGATTGCGTGGGCGTGCTGGTGCGCGAGCGTTTCACGCAACTGCTCTCGCGGCTCGGTGCGTCGAAGAGCGTCATCATCGGGTGCGGGCTCGTGCGCTTCCAGTAAACATAAAGGCTGCGGCGATACTGGCGCGCGCCCTTGTCGGTCACGTAATTTTTCGTGTTGCTGCCCGGATGCATCAGCGCCTTCCACAGGCCGCCCGGTTGATACGGCTTCACGCCCTCGCCGCCCATCGAGCCATCGAGCAACCGGCTCGCCCACAGCGCTACATCGCGCAGCGCCTCCGCGTCCAGCCGATGACTCGGCCCGCGCGCCCAGAGGCGGTTTTCCGGGTCGCTGATTTTTTCACGATACGCCGAGCTTTGTTTGAACGTGCGACTGGTAACCAGCAGTCGGAGCATCGCCTTGAGATTCCATTTGCGATCCTGCAAATCCACCGCCAGCCAGTCGAGCAATTCCGGGTGCGACGGCTGCTCGCCCTGCAAACCAAAATCCGCCGGCGTGCGCACGAGCCCTTCGCCGAAGGTGCGCTGCCACACGCGGTTGATGAGCACGCGCGACACCAGCGGATGCCCGCGCGCGGTGAGCCATCGCGCCAGGCCGAGGCGATTGGTCGGCGCGCCCTTCGGCAGCTCGCCCATCACGGCAAACACATCCGGCTGCAGCGGCTCGCCTTGGGGCCGGTTGTACTCGCCGCGCTCGAGCAATTTCGTCAGGCGCGGCTTGGGCAAATCGCGCGCGATCAGCGTCGGCTTAAAACTTTTTTTGAACGCCGCCATCTCCTTGGCCACCGCCGCCGCCTGTTCCTTGCGTTCCGGTTTTTTCAACAGGCTTTCGTGACGGGCGTTGAGCGCCTCCCACTTTTCCCACGCCGCGATATCCGGCGGCGCTTTCACCGTAGGACCGTACTCGTACTTGTTGCCGTCCATCGACGCCTCGGCGGTGCTGTTAAAAAAAGCCAGCATTCGATAGTACTCCACCTGTGGGATGGGATCGAACTTGTGCGTGTGGCAGCGCGCGCAGGTGAGGCTCATGCCCAGCAGCGCGGTGCCGAGCGTCTCCACGCGGTCAAAATTATTCTTCGCCTGAAACTCCGCCGGAATCGCGCCGCCTTCTGCCGTGGAAGGATTCATCCGCACGAAGCCGGTGGCCACCAGTTGCTCCAGCGTCGGCTTGGGCAACAGGTCGCCGGCGAGTTGCCACGTGAGAAATTCGTCCAGCGGCTGGTTGCGATTGAACGCCCGCACCACCCAGTCGCGGTACGGAAAAATCCCGCGCC
>DQLO01000039.1 GCA_015660155.1 Verrucomicrobiota bacterium | reverse complement strand
GCGCGGCCGTATCGGTGGCTGGAGTATGCGGCGTTTGGGCGGGGGTTGTTGCGGTGTCGGTTTGATTTGCTGCCGTGGCTGGCGAACGCGAAGCGCGTGCTCACGGTGGGCGAGGGCGATGGCCGGTTTGTGGCGGAATTGGCGCGGCGGTTTCCGGAAATCAAAGTGGATTGCGTGGAAGCCAGCGGGGCGATGATTGCCCGCGCCCAATCGCGACTGCCGATGGGGGCTGATGTCACGTTTCATCAAGCGGATGCGCGCGAATGGGTTTTTCCAAAAGGCGAATACGATACGGTGGTGACGTGTTTTTTTCTCGATTGTTTTTCCGAGGAAACGCTGGGTGAATTGATGCCGCGCATTGCGAAAAGTTTGCAGCCGCAGGGAAAGTGGTTGGTGGCGGAGTTTGCCAAACCTTCGCGTGGCTGGGCGGCGTGGCATGCGCGGGCGTGGCTAGCGGCGATGTATTTTTTCTTCCGTCATGCCACGCGGTTGGAGGCGCGGCGGTTGCCGGATTGGGAGGGTGAGATGGCTCAAATCGGTCTTGCGTGTTCCGAGCGGGCGTCGCGCCGATGGAATTCGATGGCCGCCACTCGCTGGAATGTTGCCCGAATAAACTCGCAAAACCACGGGTAATTTCATATAACCCGCGCCCATGGACGCGGAAATTCGCAACGCGCAGGGGGAACGGCTGGACTACGCTTTTCATGCCGCAAAATCTCACAGCCCGTTTACCGTGGTCGTTGGCCACGGGGTGACGGCAAATATGGACCGCCCTTTTGTGACCGTGCTGGCGGCGAGCCTCGCGATGGCGGGCATTCCGGCGCTGCGTTTTTCGTTTTCCGGCAACGGCGGCTCGGAGGGGCGCTTTGAGGATTCGTGTATCACCAAGGGGGTGGAAGACCTCGGCGCGGTCATCGACGCGCTGCACGCGCAAGGCCGTCGCATCGCCTACGTGGGCCACAGCCTCGGTGGCGCGGTGGGCGTCAAGCGCGCGGTCACTGATGACCGCATTGAGTTGCTCGTGTCGCTCGCGGGCATGGTGCACACCAAGAAATTTGTTGAGACCGAATTTGGCGAGGAGACGCCGGGCACGGGTCATATGTGGGGCAAGGAGGACTGTCCGCTTTCGCAATTGTTTGTGGATGATATGAACAGCATCGGCACGGTCATTGGCCTTGCCGCCAGTGTGAAGGTGCCGTGGTTGCTGGTGCACGGCACGACGGATGATGTGGTGCCGATTGAGGAATCGCGCGAGCTCTTCGAGCAGGCTAACGACCCAAAGGAATTATTCGTCATCGAAAACTGCGATCACGTCTTTGATGCCGAAACCGATCCGGACGCCCTGCCGGCGATGGTGGGCAAGGTGAGCAATTGGCTGATGCCGCGGGTGATGCCTGGGTTGGAAATCAAGATTGAGAAGGAAGATGACTAACTGGTTCTTCGCGCCCTGTTCACTTTTTCGATGAGGTTGTTGAGGCGAAAAACAGCCCAATGGGGCGTTTCTCAAAGATTCCACCGAAATTAACCGATGCCGCGCTGGTTTTTTTCACAAAGTTGAATGGTTTCGGTTGACTAACTAAAAAAGTGATATACCCTTTTCTCAATGCCACCCAACCTGCGCTGCATGCCAACCTCACGCGCGCGCCATGGATTTACCATGGTGGAATTGGTAATTGTGCTCGCGGTGGTCGGGTTGCTGGCCGGTCTCATTATTCCATCGCTCCTCAAGGCACGCCATCGAGCTGCCGCCACGCAGTGCCTCGAAAATTGCCGCAAGCTCGGTGAGGCATTCATCCAATACTCGCAGGATAACGACGGGCGACTGGTCCCCTTCAGCCAGCCGCGTCCGGGTGAGGCCGACAAAACGAATTCCTCCGAACTGCTGTGGACCGAGTTGCTGGGCACCTATTCCGATGAACATCAGCCGTGGCATTGCCCCGAATGCCGCGCGGGCACGCACGGCGGTTTGGCGTACAATCGCCTGCTCGCCAGTCGCGGCATCACGATCGGGCAAGTGCTGAAGCCAAAGCAAACCGTGGTGATCGGCGACGCCGGGCCAGTGGCCAACCCCAAGGAAACAAACCCCAATTTGTGGCGCGAAGAAATTTCCAGTAAAATGGACAAGTCCGAGCGCGCGCGTTTCGCTGTGCCTTCCGCACCCTCATGGCAGCCGGCCCGGCAATTTCCGGTGCGAATGTTCAACCGCCATCACGGACGCGCCAGCGCCATCTTCGCCGATGGCCATGCCGGACGGCTGCCGGTGAGTCAAATCGGGTTTCAACACGAGGCCGGCGATGCCCGCGCCCTCTGGGATAACCAGTAATTTCCCTTACCTTTTTCTTTGCTCATTTGCGTTTCCTGCGCGATTCTTTGCGCGTGAAACACACCGTTCTTTTTCTTTTAATTTTCCTTTGCGGATTGGCTCAGGCGAAGCCGCCCAACATCGTGGTCATTCTCACCGATGATCAAGGCTGGGGCGACTTGAGCTTGAGCGGGAATAAAAATCTTGCGACCCCCAATATCGATTCGCTCGCCCGCGATGGGGCGCAGTTCGATCGCTTTTATGTCTGCCCCGTTTGCTCGCCCACGCGCGCGGAATTTCTCACCGGCCGCTATCATCCACACGGCGGCGTTTACAGCACCTCCGCCGGCGGCGAGCGCCTCGACCTCGACGAGCAAACCAT
>DQLO01000045.1 GCA_015660155.1 Verrucomicrobiota bacterium | reverse complement strand
TTGGAAAAACTCCCGCCGCGCCTGGGCCGCTTTGAAGTATTCGTCATCGACCCCATGCTCGCCACAGCTGGCAGCGCCATCGCCGCTGGTAAGCTTTTACAAAAACGCGGTGCGAAGCACCTCCACTTCATCCACGCCCTCGCCGCCCCCGAAGGTCTCCGCGCTTTGCGCCGTAGTTTCCCAAAAACTCCCATTTACACCGCCGCACTCGATAGTCACCTCAATGAGAACGGCTACATCATCCCCGGCCTCGGCGATGCCGGCGACCGCTGTTTCGGATGTTAAATATTATTATCACTCGAGGGTTTTTCGGCCGTTGCCGTCTATTTGCTTGCCCCGAGGGGTGGATTGATTAGTTTTCCCGCGCATGGCTGCTGCCCGCAAAAATACGTCCAAGAAAACCGCCAAGAAAAAGGCGGTGGCCAAAAAGCGTGCGCCCGCCAAGAAAAAGGCGGCGAAGAAAAAGACGGCCAAGAAAAAATCCGCGCGCATTTCCAATCCCATCTCGGTGATTTCGCACATCAAACAACCCGGGCACGCGCGGGGTTCGTACGGCGAAAATTCCGCCATCAATATTTATCTGAAGGAAATCGGTCAAACTCCGCTGCTCAAGCCCGCCGAGGAAGTGGTGCTCGCCGCGCGCATCAAGAAAGGTGACGAGGAAGCCGAGCAACATCTAATCAAAGCGAACCTCCGCCTCGTGGTGAAGATCGCCCGCGACTACGACGGCCTCGGCTTGCCGTTGCTGGACCTCATCGACGAAGGCAACATGGGTTTGATGAAAGCCGTGAAACGGTTCGACCCCAGCAAGGGCGGCAAGCTTTCCACCTACGGCTCTTGGTGGATCAAGCAATCCATCAAGCGCGCGCTCGCCAATCAATCCAAGACCATTCGCTTGCCCGTGCATTTGGTGGATAAAATTTCCAAGATGCGTCTCGCATCCATTAAACTGCAGGAAAATCTCGGCCGCGAACCCACTAATGACGAGATCGCCGAAGAGATGCATCTGCCGCCCGCGAAGGTTTCGCTATTGCGAAGTGCCGCCATTCGCCCCGCCTCGCTCGATGCTCCGCTGGGCGACCCCGACGAGCCGGACACCCTAGCCGATGTGGTTGAGGATGATCACATGCACACGCCCTATCAGGATTTGGAGGACAAGACGGTGATCGCGATGTTGCATAAAATGCTCGATAGCATCGATGGCCGCGAGGCGGATATTTTGCGTTATCGGTTTGGCTTTGGCGAGGGCGGCGAAATGCGCACGCTCGAAGATGTGGGTGTGAAATTCGGCGTCACTCGCGAACGCGTGCGGCAAATCCAAAACATCGCCCTCGGCCGACTGCGCCGGTTGATCACCAAGTTTGAACGCATCAAGGACCACCACTAAATGAGCAAAATCACCGCCGCCGATCTGGAAGCCGCCATCCGCAATGTGCCTGATTTCCCCAAACCGGGCATTCAATTCAAAGACATCACCCCCGTGCTCGGTGACGCTGCGCTCTTTGCCGGCTCCATAGATCTGCTCGCCTCACATCATGCTGATTCGCGCATCGACGCCGTGGTGGGCATCGACGCCCGCGGCTTTATCTTTGCCGCTGCCGCCGCTCGCCAGCTCAATACCGCCTTTGTGCCCATCCGCAAAAAAGGCAAGCTCCCGTACAAAACCATTGAGGAAAATTTTTCGCTCGAGTACGGCGAAGACACCGTGGCCATCCACGAGGACGCCCTCCAGCCCGGCGCGCGCGTGCTGCTGCTTGATGACCTCCTCGCCACCGGCGGAACCGCCGCCGCCGCAACCAAGCTCGTCCAAAAAGTTGGCGCGGAAATTGTCGAGATCGGTTTTCTCATTGAATTGAGCTTCCTCAACGGCCGCGAAAAACTCAACGGCCATCCCATCCACTCCGTCATCACCTATTAAAGTGATGTCGCGCACCGCAGTCTTCACGCTGCGCGATTATAATCTCGCTGCCACCCTCACCTCCGGCCAAGCCTTCCGCTGGCGCGAAGTGGATGGAACATGGGAAAACATCATCGCCGGCCGCTGGGTTCGCCTCAGTGTGAAAGATAAAAAACTCCACGCAGAAACCGCCGCGCCCCAAACCGATTGGCATTGGCTCACCGACTATCTTCAGCTCGATGTGAACCTTAAAAAAATCCTCAGCCAATTCCCAAAGAACGACCCCCACCTTGCTGCTGCCAAGAAAACCTGCCGCGGCCTGCGCCTGCTCAAGCAGGATCCATGGGAAACCCTCGCTGGCTTCATTTGCTCCTCCAACAAACGAATCGTCCAAATCCAGCAAATCATCGCTGACCTCTGTGACCGCTTTGGCGAACCCATCCACGAAGGCTGGCAAACCTTCCCCACCGCCGCTCGGCTCGCATCATTAACCGAGGCCGACCTGCGCGATTGCCGCATGGGTTACCGCGCCAAATACCTCCACGCCACCGGCACCATGATCGCCCAAAACGAAATCGATCTCGCCGCCGTGGCCGCGCTCGATTACGAACCCGCCAAGGCCGAACTCCAGCGCCTCCCCGGCATCGGCCCCAAGGTTGCTGACTGCATCCTCCTCTTCGCCTACGCCCATCCCCAAGCCTTCCCGCTTGATACCTGGATCATAAAAGCCCTGCGCCAACTCTATTTCCCCCGCCGCAATCCCACCCCCAAGCAGTTGCGTGCATTCATCCAAAAACACTTCGCCCCCCACCACGGCTACGCCCAGCAGTATTTGTTTCACCACGTACGGACGCAGGGAGGGTTGTTGGGGGAAACCAGTGAAGAGTAAACTGAGGCTGTCTTATAAATCCAAACCCAACCCACCTTGGAGGGACGAGCCCACCCGGAATCCCGCGCTGCCACCTTCTCCTGCGCCACCACCTTCAGAGACG
>DQLO01000337.1 GCA_015660155.1 Verrucomicrobiota bacterium | reverse complement strand
CCATTTTAATTCTCCAAATGATTGCGCACGTCGGTGACCTTCCCTTCCACAGCGGCGACGGCGGCCATCGCGGGACTCATCAATAATGTCCGACCGGTGGGCGAGCCTTGGCGGCCTTTGAAATTTCGGTTGGAGGTGCTGGCGCTGATTTCGTTGCCGTGCAGTTGGTCGGGGTTCATCGCGAGACACATGCTGCAACCGGCCTCGCGCCATTGGAATCCGGCTTCGTCGAAAACTTTGTCGAGCCCTTCGGCGATGGCTTGGCGGGCGACTTCCTGCGAACCGGGCACGGCTAATGCACGCACGCCGTCGGCGACTTTTTTGCCTTTGATGAACTTGGCCGCCTCTCGCAAATCGGACATCCGGCCGTTGGTGCACGAGCCGATGAAGACGACATCCACCGGCGTACCGGCGATGGGTTGGCCTTCCTCGAAACTCATGTACTCGTAGGCCTCGCGCACGACAAGTTGGTCGGCCTCGGCGAAGGAATCAACGGCGGGCAAGTTCTGCGCCACGCCCACCGATTGCGCGGGCGTGATGCCCCACGTGACGAAAGGCTCGATGTCTTCGCCTTTGATTTCGATGACGTCGTCGTAATCCGCATCGGCATCGGAGGCGAGTGATTGCCAATCGGCCACGGCGCGTTCCCACGCTTCGCCTTCGGGGCAGTAGTCGCGGCCCTTGAGATAATCGAACGTCGTTTGGTCGGGGTTCACATAACCGCAGCGCGCGCCGCCTTCGATGGACATATTGCAAACGGTCATGCGTTCTTCCATGCTCATGCGGTCGATGACTTCGCCGCCAAACTCGTAAGCGAAGCCGACACCGCCATTGACGCCGAGGCGGTTGATGTACGCCAGCGCGACATCCTTTGCGTACACGCCGGGCTGCAGCGCGCCGGTAAAATTAATGCGGCGCACCTTGAGCTTGGCCATCGCGAGCGTTTGCGTGGCCAGCACGTCGGCCACTTGACTGGTGCCGATGCCAAAAGCAAGCGTGCCAAACGCGCCATGCGTGGACGTGTGCGAGTCGCCGCAGGCGATCGTCATCCCTGGCTGCGTGAGCCCGCGTTCGGGGCCGATGACGTGCACAATGCCCTGCTCGCCCTTGGCCGGCGAAAAAAAGTTGATGCCAAAGTCGGCGGTGTTTTGCTCGATGTGTTGCAGCATTTCCTCGGCAAGCGGGTCGAGCAGCGGCCGTTGGCGGGCTTTGCCGGTGGTCGGCATGATGTGGTCGACGGTAGCAAAGGTGAGTTTGGGGAACGGCACGCTGAGGTTTTGCTCGCGCACCATCGCGAACGCCTGCGGCGAGGTGACCTCGTGGATGAGATGCAGCCCAATAAAAAGCTGAAACTGCCCCGAAGCCAATTGCGCCACGCAATGCCGGTCGAAGACTTTGTGATATAAATTCTGTCCCATACGGATGAGCGGGGAAGCTTAGCAGAGAAAGCGGGCGCGTTCAAGATTCACCGGTTTCACCACTCAAAATTCCCCACGCCCCACTCACTCCCACCTCCCTTTCGTTTTGACACACCCGCCGCCGATTGGCATCGTTCCGGCCCTTTATTTGATGGCGGAATTAACAGGCAACTTATTGGTGGCGCAAAGCGGCGGGCCCACGGCGGTAATCAACTCCAGCGTGGCCGGTGTGATTTGCGAGGCGGGCAAGCACGAGTGCATTGAGGAAATTTACGGCGGCCTCAATGGCGTGTACGGCATCCTACGTGAGGAGCTGGTCGACATCGGCGAGGAAAACACCAGCGACATCCAGCGCCTCAAGCACACCCCCGCCGCCGCGCTGGGCACGTGCCGTTATAAAATTGATTTCAAGACCGATCCCAAGCAAGCCGAGGCCGATATGAAACGGCTGTTCGAAGTCATCGAGGCGCACAACATCCGCTACTTTTTTTATGCCGGCGGCAATGACTCGCAGGACACCACCAACAAAGTGCATCTCGAAGCGCAAAACCGCGGCTACGAGTTGCGCGCCATCGGTGTCCCGAAAACCATCGACAATGACCTGCCGCACACCGACCACACCCCCGGCTACGGCAGCGTGATCAAGTACAACGCCACCACCGTGATGGAGGTCGGCGCCGACGTCCGCAGCATGGCCACCGACGACGGCTCCTGCTGCATCATTGAAGTGATGGGCCGCGCCGCCGGTTGGATCGCCGCCGGCACGGTGCTTGCCAAGCGCGAGCCGGAAGATCCGCCGCACATTATTTTGTTACCGGAAATTGCTTTTGAAGAAGCAAAATTTATTGTGAAAGTTCAGCAAACCGTGGAGCAACACGGCTGCTGCGTGGTCGTCGTCGGCGAAGGCATCAAGGATGCTGCCGGCAATGAGATTGGCGCGGACAAAACCAAGCTCGATTCCTTCGGCCATCCCGTGCTAGCCGGTGCCGCCGATCGCTTGGCCGACATCATCGAGCCCGCATTGAATTTGAAAACCCGCACCGTGAAGCTCGGGTACGCCCAACGAGCCGCCGCCCATTACGCCAGCGAGACCGATGTGGAAGAAGCCTTTGCCTGCGGCGAAGCGGCCGTGCGCGCGGCCATCGAGGGCGAGAGCGGGTTTATGGTGAAGCTCGTCCGCCAAAGTGATGACCCTTATATGTGGGGCACCGCCCTCCAACCGCTGGGAGACATCGCCAATCAGGAACGCGTCATCCCGCGCGACTGGATCGACGCCGACGGCTGGCTGCCCAACGAAAAATTCATCACCTACGCCCGACCCCTCATCCAAGGCGAACTGCACCTCCCCACCGAACAAGGCCTCCCCGTCTTCGCCCGCCTCAAACGCGCCCGAGTCGAAAAGGTGCTGCCGCCGTTGGAGTAGGTCTTATTTGCGCAGCTGCGCGAGGAAGGTGG
>DQLO01000346.1 GCA_015660155.1 Verrucomicrobiota bacterium | reverse complement strand
GGTCAAGGCCACCGGCACGCCGTTGGGCTTGTTGACCACGTGCAGCTGGGTGACTTCCCCGCGAGCGGGGCGGCGGGTGATGAGCATCGCGGGTGCGGTGGGATGCCAATCCTGAAACCGCAGCGGCCGCACATTAAGATAGGGCGCGAGCTTGGCGGCGCGTTCGGCGGAAAACGCGGGCATACCGCGCGTCACGATGTTCGTGGGTGGCGCGCCAAAAATGGGGGTGGCAGAAATCATCAATGCAAAAAAAAGTTTCATCGGAAACGCCAATCTTCCCCCGCCCGCGCGCCGTGGCAAGCGCAAAGGCTGGCATCCGCCTCCCTTTCCTGCGAGGCTCCGCCCATGCCGATTGTCACCCAACTGCTGCACACCCGTTATCGCGTGGATGATCTCGAACGCTCGGTGAAGTTCTACACGGAAATCCTCGGGCTCACCGAGACGCGCCGGCACACCTCGCCACGCGGCTCCACGCTCGTCTTTCTTGCCACGCCCAACAGCACCGAGGAAATCGAGCTGTGCTCGTATCCCAGCAGTGGCGGCGTGCAAGTGCAGGAAGATCTCACGCACCTTGCATTTCTTGTCGATAGCTTGGAGGCATTTGAAAAACACATCCAATCGCACGGCGTCGAATATTCCGACGGCCCGCATCTCAAAGACGACGGCGGCGGCTTTGCCTTCATCGACGCGCCCGAAGGCTACGAGATCGAACTCATCCAGCGCGGCCCCAGCCCGGGCGATGGGGGTTACTAAATTCCCCGCATGAATTGGCAAACGGGCGACTTCACGTGGCAATTCCCCCGCCCCACGCTGGTGATGGGGATTGTGAATGTGACGCCCGATTCGTTTTCCGATGGCGGCAAATTTATTGATGCCGAGGCCGCCGCCGCGCACGCGCTGCAACTGGCCGCCGAGGGCGCGGAGCTGCTCGACATCGGCGGCGAATCCACGCGCCCCGGCGCGCCACCCGTGGATGAAGCTGAGGAACTGCGCCGCGTGATTCCGGTCATCGAAAAACTCGCCGGCCAAACCGACACCGTTATTTCCATCGACACCCAAAAGCCAGCCGTCGCCCAAGCCGCCACGGCCGCCGGCGCGCGCGTCATTAACGACATCGCCGCCCATCGCGTGGATGTCGCGATGTGGCGCGTGGCCGCCCAAACCGGCGCGGGCTACATCGCAATGCACATGCAGGGCACGCCGCAAACGATGCAAAACGCCCCCGAATACGACGACGTGATTGCGACGATGGAGGCGTTTTTTGCCGAACGATTGGAGGCAATGGCCGCCGCGGGTTTACCCGCCGAACAGGTGGCGCTGGATCCCGGAATCGGGTTTGGCAAAACGACGGGGCATAATTTGGCGTTGCTCGCGGGGCTCGCTCGTTTTACAAGATTCCAGCGGCCATTGATGGTCGGCGCATCGCGCAAATCGTTTCTCGGCGGAAAGGTCACCGAGCGGCTGGGCAGCAGCATCGCCTGCGCTTGTCGCGCTGCGGCCGACGGGGCGGGCATCGTGCGCGTGCACGACGTACGCGAAACCGCGCAAGCCCTGCGCGCGTGGGAGGCCATCGACCAAGCATAACTATGGAGGCAATCATACTCGCACAGGCGAATCTGCCGCCGTTCATCGAGCAAATCTGGAATTGGATTAAGCTCGACTGGACGTGGATTGTCCGTGGCGTGGTGGAAATCGCCGCGCTGGCGGTGGGCATTTATTTCATGTTCAACCTCCTCCAACGCTCGCGCGGCTGGCCGGTGGTGGTTGGCTTCCTCGTGCTCATCGGCATCACCACGCTCATCGCGATGCTCAAACTGCAGGTGCTCAGCTGGTTGCTGCAGCAATTATTCCTGTTCACCACCGTGGCCATCCTCATTATTTTTCAGCCGGAACTGCGCCGACTTCTGGCCGAGCTGGGCAATCTCCCGCTATTTTCTACTAACGAAGACAGCCCTCTCGACGTCGATGCCGTGGTGCAAGCCACTGACCGCCTCGCGCGACATCGTGTGGGTGCCATCATGGCCATCGAGCAAACCATCGACATCCATCAGGAAACCCAAAGCGGCGTGCTGCTCGACAGCGCGTTGACGCCCGAGATGCTCGACTCCATCTTTTATCCCAACTCCCCCCTGCACGACGGCGGCGTGGTCATCCGCGCCGACCGCATCATGTACGCCTCATGCATTTTCCCGCTCACGCGACGGCTGGATGTGAACCGCACCCTCGGCACGCGACACCGCGCCGCCATCGGGTTGAGCGAGGAAACCGACGCCATCGTCGTAATTGTCTCCGAGGAAACCGGCGACATTTCATACTGCCACGCCGGCGCGCTGCACAGCAACGTGTCGGTGAAACAGCTCAAGGATTTTCTCACCGAAAAACTCAAGGTCCACACTGCGCCTGTGGAGAAACTGACCTTCACCGCGCGCGTCAAGGATTCGCTTCGCGACCTCGGAAAAATCATCAATAAAAAACTCCGCCCGAAGGATCACGCATGAGCGAACCGCCCAAACGCGAAGAGCGCGACCTCAACGAATTCTGGTGGAAGATTGGCTCCGTCGCCATCGCGGTGATGGTGTGGTTCATCATCACCACCGTGGCCGGGCTCTCCTACACCAACCGCGGCCACGACGGCAAACAGCCCGCGCCCAAGCCGCCCACCACCAACGCACCGTCCTTAGCCAATCCCGAACTAAACGGAGGAAACAATGAGCCCGACGATGAACAAAACGAATAAAATTTTCGGCACTGACGGCGTGCGCGGGCGAGCCAACATCGAGCCGGTCACCGCCGAGACAGCCCTCAAGCTCGGCCGCGCCGCCGCGCACGTGTTCAAAAACCTCAACCCCGAATCACGCAGCCGCCACCGCCATCAAATCGTCATCGGCAAAGACACCCGCCTCTCCGGCTATATGCTTGAGAACGCCCTCGCCAGCGGCATCCTCTCGATGGGCGTCGATGTGCTTTTCATCGGCCCGCTGCCCACGCCCGGTGTGGCGCGCATCACCCACAGCCTGCGCGCGGATGCGGGCATTGTCATCACCGCCTCACACAATCCTTACGATGACAATGGCCTGAAATTTTTCAGCCACAACGGCTACAAACTCGATGACGCCATCGAGGCCCAAATCGAAAACCTCGTCTTCAGCGGCGACATCGACGACGTCCGCCCCACCGCTGGCGAGATCGGCAAAGCCATCCGCATCGACGACGCACTCGGCCGCTACGTCGAGTTTGCCAAACGCTCCTTCCCCCGCGGCCAAACGCTCGAAGGCGTCATCATCGTCGTCGACTGCGCCCACGGTGCCGCCTACCAAGCCACCCCCTGTGCGCTGCGCGAACTCGGCGCGGACGTCATCGTCTACGGCAACCGCCCCAACGGCACTAACATCAACGCCGGCTGCGGCTCAATGCATCCCGAGCAAATGTGCCATTGGGTTCAGGAACATAACGCGCATATCGGCATCGCCCACGACGGCGATGCGGATCGCGTGCTCCTCTGCGACGAAACCGGCACGCTCATTGATGGCGACGACATTATGGCAATCTCCGCACTCGAAATGCTCACCGAAGGATCACTCGCCAACAACACGTTGGTGACTACCGTGATGAGCAACGCCGGCCTCGACGCCGCCATCGAAGCTGCTGGAGGCAAAGTCATTCGCACTGATGTGGGCGATAAAAACGTCATCGATGAAATGCGGAAGAACGGCCACAACTTCGGCGGCGAACAAAGCGGCCACCTCATCTTCGGCGACCACGGCACCACCGGCGACGGCCTTGTCGCCGCCCTGCAAATCCTCCGCATCATGGCCGCCAAACAAAAACCGCTCAGCGAGTTGGCAAAATGCTGGAGCCGTTTCCCCCAACAACTCACCAACATTCGCGTCACCGAAAAGAAACCTTTCGAAGAATTAGAAGGCGTCCTCACCCTAGTCGCCCAAGCCGAAACCGAGCTGGAAAAAGAAGGCGGCCGCATTCTCCTCCGCTACTCCGGCACCGAACCCAAAGCCCGTTTACTACTCGAAGGCAAGGACGCCGCAATGCTCGAACAATGGAGCAAAAAAATCAGCGACGCCATCGCCGCTCAAATCGGCGAATAATGGGTGGAACTTGCCTCTCCCTCAAGCCTTCAGCCGAAACTCCGCATCCGCTTTCTCGTTCGCTCGCGAAACGTTTACGGCAAACACAATCGTCGCCGTGAAGAGCGCGCCGGAGGCGATTGTGTTTTTCAGAAAAACAATCGGTGGCGGAAAGCCTACTTGACCGACGGTGAAGGATTGGACCAATCCCGCCCACGTCTTTGCGTAAACTGGATTGCTCAACCACGCGAATGAGTTGGCGACCAGAAAAAATCCGCACGCGCCAAGTGCACCGCCGGCGATCAATGCCGTCGGCCGCGCCTTATCGGTCATCCACCAGCCGAATGCCGCCAGCCCGAGGTACAGCGCGTAGGTCACCCACATATGCGAAGTGAATGTTGAAAAACCTAACCCGCGCCAATGGAAATAATTCATCAACACATCGCTCACAAACATGAACGCCACCGGCACCATCCATGCGCGCCAGCCGCGAAAGTAAACGCCCGCGCAAAAGCAAATGGCGTACACGGGGCTGAAGTTCCACGGCAGTAATCCCGGCCAGCGCATCAGCGTGAACAGCGCCAGCAAGCCGAGCAGCAGTGGGATGTGACGGGGAGGTTTCATTGTTGCACGCCGAGGAGTTTTAACTGGCCTTCCTCGTCTTCGGCCAGATAAAACCAATGCTCCCCCGCAGGCGAACAGGTGACCGCGACGCTGAGATACTCGCCACGCCAAGACACTTCCTTGAGTTTTACGGTGCTGGCTTGGGTGAGTTGCTGCGAAATTTGCAGGAGTTTTTGCCGCGCGATGGGCGGGGCATCGGCGCTTAAATGGGCCGCGAGATGGTTGGTCGACTCAGTCAGCTTTTCAATAATCGCCAACGCGGCCTTGGCTTCGCTGGAATCCAATGCAAGTTCGCGGTCGGCAAACTCATTGTCCTTCGGCCGTGTGAACACGGAAATGCCCACCGCCACCACGGCCACGACGAGGATGATTAATTGCGTGCGGCTCATAATTATTTCTCCAGCTTAAAGTGGCGGTCATCGAGCCCGCAAATGTAGCCCAAGTTGTGGCGGTTGAGCGGCCACTTGTCATAGGGCAACAGCGCCTCCACGTGGCCATCGCCCCACAAAATGGTGCACCTGCCTTGATGGCGGAAATGGGCGTAAGCTGTTTCCCATCCGGGCCACGCGCGCGCTTGGGAAGGCGGTGTCCAAAACCAGTTTTCCTCCAGCGGCCCCATCCAGTTGCGGGCGGAATCGCCGAAGAGCACCGTCTCCACCGGGCTCTGCAATTCCATCGTGTTCACCCCGCGCCATTCGTAGCTGTAATTTGGATCCCACCAGTTTCCTGATTGTTCTAGATTATTTAAATAATGGTGATTGTAGCCGTAGCTGCAGGTGTGCCCCTTGGCGCGGCGACTATACGAACGGAATGCGGGATCCTTCCAAACGCGCGCGGCGTTGTCCACGTAAGGGCTGAGGCTTCCTCCGGAAAAATCCACCGCCTTGCCGGGCCCAAGGTAGCGGCCAAAAAACTGTACGCCGGTGAAATCGGCCACGCCCGCCAACTCGCCGTCATGGTCGTCCTCGTACATGGTCGAGGCTTGGCCGATTTGCAAAAGGTTGTTTCGGTTTTGGGCAGTCATCCCTCGCTGTTTGGCCTTGGCCAATGTGGGAAGCAAAAGGCTCGCCAAGATGCCGATGATGGCGATAACCACCAACAATTCAATGAGTGTGAAGGCGTTGGTACGTTTGTGTTTCATTCTTCGTCATACCCCAAATGCGGCCGCAGCCATTTTTCGGCTTCGGCTTGCGAAATGTTTTTGCGTTCAGCGTAATCCGCCACTTGATCTTCGCCGATGCGTCCAAGGTTAAAATATTTTGCATCCGAGTGGTTCAAGTAAAAACCGCTCACGCTCGAAGGCGGATTCATCGCGTAGCTCGTGGTGAGCGTGGCGCCGGTGCGTTGCTCCACTTCGAGCAATTCCCAAAGCATTGCCTTTTCGCTGTGGTCGGGGCAGGAGGGGTAACCCGCTGCGGGCCGAATGCCGCGGTATTTTTCTTTGATTAAAAATTTGGCCTGTTCTTCGTCGAGTTTTGTTTCTGCCGCAAAGCCTTCGTCCTGCCCGATGCCGCATTGGTGGCGCAGGGTTTTGTGAAGATACTCGGCGGACGCTTCAACCAGCCGATCGCCCAATGATTGCACAACGATGGCGGTGTAATCATCGCCCGCATCCCGAAATGTAGCGGCGTATTTATCAACCTCTTGGCCCATCGTCACCGCGAAACCGCCAAAGTAATCGATGCGGCCGCTGTCCTTGGGCGCGACGTTGTCGGACAAGCTACGGCAAATTTGGCCTTCTTTTTTTTGCCGTTGTTGGCGCAGAAAATGGAAGGTGGCGAGTTGTTCCGCGCGCGTTTCATCACTGTAAATTTCCACATCATCACCCACCGTGTTCGCCGGCCAAAATCCCGCCACGGCACGGGAGGTAAAGCGTTGGTTGACGATGATGTCCTCGAGCATTTTTTTGCCGTCGGCAAATAGTTTCTTGGCCTCGGTGCCGACTTCCGGTTTGTTGAAAATCGTCGGGTACACGCCGTGCAATTGCCACGCCCAAAAGAACGGCGACCAATCGATGTACGTGGCCAACACTTCCAGCGGGATGGATTCGAAATGTTGGAGGCCAAGGATTTCTGGTTTGCGGATTTCCTCGGTCGCCCAGTCGAAGGACGGTGCGGCAGCGCGGGCGCGGGCGAGCGGCACGATGTCTTTGCGGCCGTCGTCGCCAGCGGCGAATTTCTCGCGTAGGCGTTCGTGTTCCACTTCAAGTTCCTGCTGAAAATCCGCGCGCCGTTTTTCGCTCAGTAAATCGTTGCACACGCCGACCACGAGCGAAGCGTCGAGCACGTGGCAAATCGATCCCTCGTATGCGGGCGCGATTTTCACTGCCGTGTGCATTTTGCTGGTGGTCGCGCCGCCGATGAGCAGCGGTGTTTTCAAGCCGCGCCGTTGCATTTCCTTGGCGTTGAAAATCATTTCGTCGAGCGACGGCGTGATGAGGCCGCTCATGCCGATGATATCCGCTTTGTGTTCTTCGGCGGCTTTCAAAATTGTGTCGCAATCCACCATCACGCCGAGGTCCACCACTTTATAGCCATTGCAAGCGAGCACGACGCCCACAATATTTTTCCCGATGTCGTGCACATCGCCCTTCACGGTGGCGATCACCATCGTGTTGGCCAAATCCTCTTCGCCCTCCTGCTTTTCCGCTTCCATAAATGGCGTGAGATAAGCGACGGCCTTTTTCATCACGCGCGCGCTTTTGACGACTTGCGGCAGAAACATTTTGCCCGCGCCAAAGAGTTTGCCCACCACTTTCATGCCATCCATCAGCGGCCCTTCGATGACTTCCAACGGCCGAGTGGCAGCGGCACGCGCTTCCTCGGTATCGGCCTCAATGAATTCGGTGATGCCATTTACCAACGCGTGGCTCAAGCGCGCGCCCACGGGTTCATCACGCCATTTTTGTTCGATGGCGGCGCGTTCTTTTTTGACGCCCTTGAATTTCTCAGCGTAATCAATGAGCCGATCAGTCGCATCCGCGCGGCGATTAAGCAGCACGTCTTCCACGCGCTCGAGCAGTTCTTTGTCGATTTGCTCGTACACCTCGAGCATCCCGGCATTCACGATGCCCATATCCAATCCGGCCTCCACGGCGTGAAACAGAAACGCCGAGTGCATCGCCTCGCGCACGGTGTTGTTGCCGCGAAACGAAAACGAAATGTTGCTCACGCCGCCGCTTGTGCGCGCGCCGGGGCACACCTCTTTCACGCGGCGCACGCCTTCGATGAAATTCACCGCGTAATTGTTGTGCTCGTCCATGCCGGTGGCGACGGTCAAAATATTGAGGTCAAAAATAATGTCCTCCGGCGTGAAATCCAGTTTCTCCGTGAGCAGTTTGTATGCGCGTTGGGCGACGGCCACTTTGTCTTCCACCGTCGCGGCTTGGCCTTTTTCGTCGAACGCCATCACCACCGCGGCCGCGCCGTAGCGCTGGCACAACGCCGCTTGGCGCAGGAATTCCTCCTCGCCGCCCTTGAGGCTGATGGAGTTTACGATGCCTTTGCCTTGCAAACATTTGAGGCCGGTTTCGAGCACGCTCCATTTGGAACTGTCCACCATGATCGGCACGCGCGAAATATCCGGATCGGAGCCCAGCAAATTCAGGAAGCGATGCATGCACGCCTCCGCATCGAG
>DQLO01000047.1 GCA_015660155.1 Verrucomicrobiota bacterium | reverse complement strand
TGAAAAATCTGAAATGAATACACGACGACATTTTTTAAAAACAGGGATCGCGTTGGCTGCCGGGTTTGGCGGGCTGCACGTGCTCACGGGCACAACCGGGGCGAAGGCAGTGAAGGGATACGGCGCGCTACAGGCGGATCCGAAGAAGATTCTCGATTTGCCGAAAGGGTTTTCGTATCGCGTAATTTCCAAGGCAGGCAATCCGATGGCCGATGGCTTGCAGGTGCCAGGCGCGGCGGATGGAATGGCGGCATTCCCCGGGCCAAAGGGCTTGACGGTGCTGGTGCGGAATCACGAATTGAATCCGGCCATCACTGGCTCAGGCGGTGCTTTTGGAGAAAGTAACAAAAATCTCACGGATCAAATTCGCGCGAAAATGTACGACGCGGGCGGGCGGCACGAAGGCAAGCAAGTGCCGCCCAGTCTTGGCGGCACCACCACGCTGGTGTACGACACGAAACGCGGCCACATGGTGCGGGAGTTTCTGAGTCTCGCAGGCACGGTGCGCAATTGCGCGGGCGGGCCGACGCCGTGGAACAGCTGGATTACCTGCGAGGAAACTGCGGATCGCGCGGGCGGCACGTTGATGCAGAATCACGGCTATAATTTTGACGTGCCGGCCACGGCCCAGCCGAGATTGGCGCAGGCGGTGGCGTTGAAGGCAATGGGGCGGTTCCGGCACGAGGCGGTGGCGGTGGATCCGAAGACGGACATTGTTTATCAAACGGAAGATTTGGGCGACAGCGCGATTTACCGGTTCATTCCCAAGACCCCCGGCAAGCTCGCCGCGGGCGGGCGGTTGCAGGCGTTGGTGGTGCGCGATTCGTTTTCGTTGGACACGCGAAACTGGAAGGAGCAATTCGTGAAGGTCGGCGCGAAGCTCGCCGTCTCGTGGGTGGATTTGGATGAAGTGGAGTCGCCCAAGAACGATCTGCGCCTGCAAGCTCAGGCCAAGGGCGCGGCGAAGTTTGCGCGCGGCGAGGGCATGTGGTGGGGCAGTGGCGACGTGTATTTTGCCTGCACCAACGGCGGCAAAAAACAGCACGGGCAAATTTGGAAACATACTCCCGCCACCGAAACGTTGGAGCTGACCGCGGAGCCGAATGATCCGGCGGTGATCGATCGCGCGGACAACCTCACGGTTGCACCGTGGGGCGATTTGGTCTTGTGCGAGGATGGGCCGGGCGAGCAGTTCCTATCCGGCATCACGCCGAAGGGTGGTTTTTACAAAATCGCCCGCAACGCCGTGAGCAACAGCGAATTTGCTGGCGCAACCTTTTCCCCCGACAGCACCACGCTCTTCGTGAACATCCAGCGTCAGGGATTGACCCTCGCCATCACCGGACCTTGGCGGCGGTGAACTTCTCGATGGACGGCTGACCCTGAAGCCAGCCAAGCTCGGCTAGGAATTCATCGGTACGACGCATCGTCGCAATAAACATTTTGTTGCTACGACGACCGTAGTTGAAGAAGCCGTGGAGCTCTTCCGGATAAGCCGCCAGTTTAGCGTCGTTGCCGGCGGCTTTCATTTTTTTTACAAACGCGGCAGAAGTCCAGAATTTCACGGTTGGATCGGCCTCGCCATGCAACACCAGCGTAGGCGGCAGACCTTTCCGCACATGATGCCACGGCGAGAGCTGTTCCAGCGGCACTCCCATGCGCTCACGCAGTCCGGCAATGTTTTCCGAGTTGAGAAAATCTTTTCTCTCCGGCACCGGCGCCAGAACGCAGGGCGGGTTGAAGAGCACCATGGCGTTGGGCACGGAGCTGATTTTTCTGTCCTCGCCCTTGGCCTCAAAGCCTTTGATCACGCCCACACAGGCGGCCACATGCCCGCCCGCCGAGCCACCGCCGGCGGCGATGCGATTGGGGTCCACACCGAGCTTTTTCGCATTGGCGCGAATCCAGCGCACGGCACTCTTGCCATCCTCAACGCAGGCGGTGGCCAGCGTGCCGTGCAGGTTGCGGATGCGATATTCGGCGGTCACCGCCACCATCCCGCGATTGGCCAGATAGCGGCATTGCTGCTCGAATTGTTTCGGCGTCCCACTCTTCCAACCCCCACCAAAGAAAAAAACAATCGCCGGCGCGTTCGCTTTTTGTTTCACCGGTCGGAAAATGTGCAGGTGCAGTTTTACATCACCGATTGTTTTGTAGAGGACTTTTTCAGCCCCTTCAAGCTTGTCGGGCCAAGCTTGCTTGCGTTGGGCGGACGTGGTGAAGACACACAAAAGAGTAAACATGATAACAAGGCGTTGCATGGCCTCATACTGACATGCTGGGAGCAGAAGGCAAAGCCGGAAATAATTGGCTCATCAAAGACAGTGTGAAATACTGCCGGCCCATGAATGATGCTGCTGAAGTGAGAAAGGTTCTAGTCACCGGTTCCGCCGGGCGTGTTGGACAGGCGGTGGTTCTGGAACTCCTGAGTCGAGGACATCTTGTGCAGGGTTATGACCGACACCCAACACCCAATCTGGACAATGCCTTTATGGCTGACCTCAGCGACACAGAAACCCTCGCCAAGGCGATGGACGGCGTGGAGACGCTGGTGCATCTTGCCGCCACTCCGGATGATGTGGACGATGTACCCGCCGAGCTGTTTCCCCCCAACATCAATAGCCTTTACCATGTAATGGAAACTGCACGCGTGGCCGGGGTCAGGCGAATCGTGCTGCCGAGTAGCGGGCAGGTCAACTGGCACCGAAGTTTGAAAGGGCCGTGGCCGATTGATGAAAAGGATCTCACCACACCCAAGGGATGGTATGCAGCTACAAAAATGTTTCTCGAGAGTATCGGCTATAGCTACTCTATGAATCACAACATGAGCGTGATCGTGGCGCGATTGGGCTGGTGCCCGCGCGATGAAGATCAGGTGCGTGAAATCGCGGCCGACATGAACTTCAAGGATGTCTACCTCAGCCCCGGCGATGCGGGGCGGTTCTTTGCCGGCTGCGTGGAGGCAGCAAACGATGTGTCCCACGCCATCTTATACGCCACCAGCAAGCCGGTCGATGTCTTGCGCTATGACCTCGGTC
>DQLO01000161.1 GCA_015660155.1 Verrucomicrobiota bacterium | reverse complement strand
TTGCCCGTGACAAGCCCCACGCGCGCATCGTGCTCGCTCTTGGCCGAGCCGCCGCCGGTGACGATGAAGTGCGGAGTGAGCACGATGCCAATCATGTTCATAATCACAATGGTGACAATGGCGTACAACGGAAATTCGCTAGCCGCGCTGCCGCCCACAATTTCAAAAGTGGACGCGGGCAATTGCTCGTGCATCACGCGGAAGCCATCGGTCCACGTGTCGCCGGTGGCCCCGAATTTTTTCACCACTGCATTCAGGCCAAAGGGGATGAGTAAAATGGAAAGCAGAATAATGCAGATGCCTTGGATGAGATCGGTCCAGTACGCGGCGGTGATGCCGCCGAGCACACCGTAGAAAGTGACGATGACGGCGACCAACGGGACGAGCACGTATTCCGTTTGCATCCCGAACAGCTCCGGCCCCATCAGCGGCACGGCTACTTTGCCGATGGCGGTGAAGAGCATTGCGCCGTAGACCATATAATAAAAGCAGCCGAAGATCGCATAGGCCACGCCCATTGATTTGGATTCGTAACGCTCGGTGAACCAATCGCCGAGGGTGAGGCAGCGCATGCGGCGATACCACACAGCGCTGATCCAATAGATAGGCGTGACGAAGAGCCAATACATCACGCCCCACATGCCGCTCATGCCGTTGGCGAATGTGCCGCGGGCGGTGTTTACGGGGTCAGCGGAACCGGTGCCCGCGCCAAAGGCGGCGAAGGTTTGCATCAGCTTGCCGAACTTGCGGCCGCCCATAAAATAATCCTCCTGCCCTTTCACCTGCCGCATGGCCCAGAAACCGATGCCGGCCATTCCGACAAAGTAGAGAAAGAGAACGAGGTAATCCGCGAAATTCATCGCGCGAAGGATACCAATTTGAGCGGCTGACCCAATAAAAAACCCGCCCCACTTTTCGAGTGGGGCGGGTTGCAATTGGGTTGTTGGAAACGCCGGAGGTTAGTCCGATTTCTTTTCGTCGTCCGACTTGGGTTCGTCGTCAGACTTCGCTTCCGGCTCTTCGGCTGTTTCCTCAGCAGCGGCTTCTTCGGATGCAACTTCTTCAGTGGCTTCCTCGGTCACTTCTTCAGTTGTAGCCTCTTCAGCAACTTCTTCGGTTGTGGTTTCTTCAACCACTTCTTCGGTGACCGCCTCGGCTTTGGATGCCTTTGCTTTGGGGGCTGTTTTGCTTTCGCGGACTGGAGTGTCGCCGTCTTTTACCCATTCGAGAATGGCCATTTCGGCGGCGTCGCCACGGCGGCGACCGAGCTTGATGACGCGGGTGTAGCCGCCATTGCGCTCGGCAAAGCCGGGGGCGATGTCCTCAAAGAGAATGCGGACCACGTCCTCGTTTTGGCGCCATTCGTCGCGCCGCACTTTGCCGCTTACGCCGTTGTGCTTGGCGAATTGGTGGCGGGGCTGCTGCTGCAATCGCGCGGCCACAAGTCGGCGGCATTGAATGGAGCTATCCTTCTCCTGTCCTTTTTTGCCGAGGGTGACCATTTTATCGGCCACCACGCGGGCGGCTTTTGCCTTGGCGAGGGTGGTGCGAATTTTGCGGTGTTTGATGAGGCTGCACACGAGGTTGGCGAGCAACGCGGTGCGATGCTCACTGGTGCGGCCAAGTTTGGCGGTACGTTTGCGGTGGCGCATAGTGCTTGTTAGTCGTCAAAGGCCAAGCCGGAGACTTCGGTGGCTTCCACGGTTTCTTCTCCCATGGGGCTGTATTCATCCGCTCCATTTTGAGATTCCGCATTGGCATCATACACACCTTCTTCGAAGGTGAGGCCGAGGCCGAGCTTCAGCTCGATGAGCTTGTCCTTGATTTCGTTGAGTGATTTCTTGCCGAAATTGCGGTATTTGAGCATGTCCGCTTCGGACTTGGTGGCGAGTTGGCCAACAGTAGTTATGTTGGCGTTGTTCAGGCAGTTGGCGGCGCGCACGGAGAGTTCGATCTCGTTGACGCTCATGGCCAGCAGCTTGCGCAGCTCGGATTTCTCCTCGTCGTGGGTTTCGTTGGCTTCCTCAAACTCGATGGCTTCCTGATCGTAATCCACGAACACATCGAGGTGATGCTTGAGGATGGCGCTGGCCTGGGTGAGGGCGTCATCGGGTTTGATGCGGCCGTCGGTCCAGATTTCCAGCTCGAGGCTGTCGTAGTCAGTGCGTTGGCCCACGCGGGCGTCTTTCACATCGTAGCGTACTTTGGTGACGGGTGAGAAAATGGAATCGATGGCAATAACGCCGATGGCTTGGTTGGCCTTTTTGTTGTCATCCCCGCTGAGGAATCCGCGGCCGACTTGGACCTCGAGTTCCATCAGGAATTTCTTTTTCTTATCCAGCGTGCAGATGTGCTGCTTGGGATTGATGATCTCGGTGTTTTGGTTGAGCTCAATGTCAGCGGCAGTGACCGCGCCGTTTTTGTTCACGGCGAGCATCAACACCTGCGGATCGCGCGAGTGCAGCTTGAACTTCACCTTTTTGAGGTTGAGAATGATTTCTGCGACATCTTCCACCACGCCTTCCACGGCGGCAAACTCGTGCTGCGCGCCGTCGATTTTGATGGAGGTGATGGCCGAGCCTTCGAGGCTGCTGAGCAGCACGCGGCGCAGTGAGTTGCCGACCGTGTGACCGTAGCCGGTCTCAAAAGGTTCAGCGACAAACTTGGCATAGCTTTTTTCATCCACCTCTTTGCGGAGATGTTTCGGTTGTTCGAATCGTCCGAGTCGTATTGGCATATTTTTCTTTTTCTAAGTTGCAATTTTAATCTGACCGTTGGCTTCGTTCCCGCGTGCCAGCGGCCCCTATAATTGCAGGGTTGCACCGGCCCGAAGGCCGGCAACGGTTAGCGGGAATAAAATTCCACAATCGCCTGTTCATTGGCGATGGGTTGGATGTCGTCGCGCGTGGGGATGCGTTCCACCACGCCCTCGTAGGCATCCTTGTCGAGGCTCAACCAATCCGGCACATTGCGGCTGGTGGAGTACTCGAGATTTTTATCGGCCAAGTGGCGGCTCTTGTCGGTGTTTTTCACGCCGACTTTGTCGCCTTCCTTCATGACATAACTGGGGGTGCTCACGCGGCTGCCGTTCACGAGCACGTGCCCGTGGGTGACCATCTGCCGCGCTTGAGCGCGGGAGTAGCCGAAGCCGAGGCTGTAAACAATGTTGTCCAGACGCGTCTCCAAAATTTGGAGCATGATTTCGCCCGTGACGCCGCGGCGGCGGTTGGCCTTTTCGTACACACCGCGAAATTGTTTTTCCATCAGCCCATAATAAAAGCGGAGCTTCTGCTTTTCCATCAGGGCGAGGGCGTAGTCGGTGGCCTTGCGGCGGCGGCTCTGCCCGTGTTGTCCGGGTGGATAATCCTTGCGATCCAAATATTTGGAAGGGCCAAAGATAGGCGTCCGCAGGCGGCGGCTAATGCGAAGTCGGGGTCCAGTGTAACGTGCCATAGTGGTAAAAAATTATTGAGAGTTAAACGCGACGCCGTTTCTTGGGGCGGCAGCCGTTGTGCGGAATGGGGGTGACGTCTTTTATTGTGGTGATCTCGAGCCCCACAGCTTGGAGGGCGCGGATGGCGGATTCGCGACCGGAGCCGGGACCTTTGACGCGCACTTCCACTTCGCGCAGCCCGTGGGCTTTCGCTTCGTTGGCGGCGCGTTGGGCCACTTGTTGAGCGGCGTAGGAGGTGCTTTTGCGGGAGCCCTTGAAGCCGGCGCGACCGGCGCTGTACCAACTGATGGGGTTGCCCTGCATGTCGGTGATGGTCACCAAAGTGTTATTGAACGTAGCCTGAATATGAACAATGCCGTGGGTGACATTCTTCGATTTCTTGGCCTTGATGGCTTTGACGTCTTCAACATTGTCGGCCAACAGATCTGCGGCAGTGGGGGCGGAGTGGTGCCCTGCGGCGGGTTCAGATGATTCAGCCTGAGCTTCCCCGGTTTTCTTTTCGCCTTCCGCCTTTTCGCCAGCGTCGGCTTTGTCAGCCTTCTCTTTCTTGGCGGGCTTCTCAGCCTTTTCTTCCTTGGCGGGCTTTTCGGCCTTTTCTTCCTTGGCGGGCTTTTCGGCCTTCTCTTCCTTGGCGGGCTTTTCAGCTTTTGCGGGAGCCTCTTCTTTTACCTCGAGGGCGGGCTTCTCAGCAGCAGCTTCGGTAGCCTTTGCGTCGGTTGCGGGATCTTGTTTTTTTTCAGCCATGATTCAATCGGTTTGTGAAATTAGTCTGTCTTACGCTGGGCACCCACGGTTTTCTTGGGGCCCTTGCGGGTGCGTGCGTTGGTTTGGGTGCGTTGGCCGCGGGTGGGTAGTCCGCGTTGGTGGCGCTGCCCGCGATAGCTCCGGATGCTTTTGAGGTTCTTGATGTCCTCGGTGACTTTTCTGCGCAGATCGCCTTCCACGAGGATGGGGCACAGTTCGGTTTCCGGGTTGGGTGCAGTGCGTGTTTGCGAGGGGCGCATCTCGGTGGTCTGGATGGCCTTGGCGATTTGCGCGAGTTGTTCCTCGGAAAGTGTATGGGCGCGGGCGGCGGCGTCGATGCCGGCGTTTTCCAGCACCTTGGCTGACACGGCGGGGCCGATGCCATAAATGGACCGTAGCGCGATGTCGATGCGCTTGGCGGAGGGGATGTCGATTCCTAAAATGCGGGGCATAAGATTATCCTTGGCGCTGTTTGTGGCGCTTGTTTTTGCAGATGACACGCACGACGCCTTTCCGCCGAATGACCCGGCAGTGTTCGCACATTCTTTTGACTGAGGCGCGTACCTTCATGTTGTTCCTTATTTCGTTGTTGTCTCTAAACTATTTAGTTGCACGACCCTTCCCTTGGAAAGATCGAAGGTGCTGACTTCCAGCACCACTGTGTCGCCCACCGCCGCTTCCGCCAGCAAACCGCTGGTGGCCCGCGTGGTGTGGCCCATCATCCGGTGGCCGTTTTCCAACTCCACCCGCACCAACCGGTGCGAGAGGACTTCCACTACGCAACCGCTGACGCGGATGGCTTCAGCTCCAGGCATGTCAAAATCTCCGGCTCCCCTTCGGTCACCGCAATGGTATGCTCAAAATGAGCCGACGGACGACCGTCCCGTGTCACCACGGTCCAACCATCCGACAAAAATTTCACCTTCATGCCGCCGGCATTCACCATCGGCTCGATGGCAATCGTCATCCCCGGCCGGAGCTCGGGCGTCTCGCCGGCACTCACAAAGTTCGGGATCTGCGGTTCCTCGTGAACCGTTCGCCCCACCCCGTGCCCCACAAATTCACGAACGATTGAAAACCCGTTGGCTTCCACCCGATTTTGCACAGCGCAGGAAATATCCTTCACCCGGTTTCCCGGTAACGCGTGGGAGATTCCATCGTACAGGGCTTGTTGAGTCACATCAATCAATTTTTGCGTCTCTTCGGAACAATCGCCAACAATGACCGTGCGGGCGGTGTCGCCGATAAATCCATCCACGCGCACGCCGCAATCGAGGGTCACGATATCGCCCTCTTTCACTTTGCGTTTGCTGGCGAGGCCGTGCACCACTTCGTCATTCATCGAAATGCAAATGTGGCAGGGATACTTCCGGCCGCTCACTTCGTAGCCCAAAAACGCGCTCTTGGCTCCGTGCGCCTTGATGCGACTGGCGGCGAATTCGTCAATCTCGCGCGTGGTCACGCCCGCCTTTACCCAAGCTGATGCTTCGGCCAACACCGTGCCCGCCACGCGCCCTGCTTCGCGCATGGCGTCCAGCTCGGCGGGTGTTTTGATCGGGATCATGGTGCTGCAAATACTCACGGGATTAATTAAAGCGTCCGCGCACTTTGCCGGTTTTCAGGAAGCCATCGTAATGGCGCTGGGCAAGATGACTTTCCACCTGACGCATGGTATCGAGCATCACGCCCACCATAATCAAAACACTGGTGCCGCCAAAGAACTGGGCGACGATCATCGGGATTTTAAATTCGGTGGTCATGATGGTCGGCATAATCGCGATGGCCACCAAAAACATTGCGCCCGCCAAAGTGAGCCGACTCATGGAGTGATGCAAAAAGTCGCGCGTCGCATTACCGGGCCGCACGCCGGGGATATAGCCGCCGCCTTTTTTGAGGTCATCGGCAATCTGTGTTTCATTAAACTGCGTGGCTACCCAGAAATAACTGAAGAAAAGAATCATCATTGCCACCATAATGAGGTTCCAAATACTTCCATATTGCAGGGCGTCGCCCATGCTTGTGATCGTATTGCCCACGCTCACCATAAAACTCCCGTCATCGCCCTTGGAAGCCATGGTGCGGCCCAAGGTTCCAAAAATTTGCGCCGGGAACATCATAATCGCCTGAGCAAAAATAATGGGCATCACGCCGGCGTAATTAACGCGCAGCGGGAAATAAGTTGACCCTCCCTGATATTGCTTGCGACCCACAGTGCGCTGGGCGTATTGCACCGGTATTTTCCGCATAGCTTGGGTTACGGCAATTACCGCGCCCACTACCGCAAATAACAGCGCAATCAACAGCACGCCTTTGAAAGGATGCGCGCCACCACTGGCGAACATTTCATAAAACTCAAATGCAGCACGATCGATTCGGGAGATGATGCCCACGGTGATGACCAGTGAAATGCCGTTGCCGATGCCGCGCTCGGTGATTTGTTCACCCAACCACATGAGAATCACCGTGCCCGTGGTGAGCAGCAACGTGGTGCGCAGATGATACCACCAGTCTGACGCGCCAACCACCAGACTTTGGTTTTTCAAACTTTCGAAGCCGGGAATGTTCCCGGGATTTTCCCAACCCAGACTCATCACGAAACCCTGCCCGAGGCAAAGCAGCACCGTGAGATAGCGGCCGTATTTGATAATCTGTGTGCGGCCGCCTTCCTCGCGGGAAAGTTTGCTGAGCGAAGGCACCACAGCCGTCATCAACTGGATAATAATCGTGGCACTGATGTAGGGCATAATGCCCAACGAACCGAGGGCGCATTGCTCCATCGCGCCACCGGTGAACATGCTGTACATGCCCAGCAGGGAAGTGCCACCCCCGTCGGAAGCTTGATCGGCTAAGTCAGCAAATGCTTTAGACAACATCGCCCCGTCCAATCCGGGCACGGGAACCAAAGCAATCAACCGACACACCAAAAGCAACAGCAACGTGAATACGATCCGACTCCGGAGTTCCGGAATCTTGAAGCAATTACTGAGGGTTTGAAAATACCGGGCGAACATGAGGGGCGATTATTCCTCCGTGGCCGGTTTTTCTTCCGGAGTGGCGTCGTTAGCTACGACAAGCGCAGTGCAGCTTCCGCCCGCCGCTTCGATGGCGGCTTTGGCTTTGGCGCTGAATTTGTGCGCGGTCACGGTAAGTTTTTTCTTCAACTCACCCGTGCCTAAAATTTTCACCTTCACGCTGCCTTTACCATTAGCCAGGCCCGTGGCGACGATTGCCGCCACGTCCACCGTGGCCCCATCATCAAAATGCGTTTCGAGCTCGGCAAGATTCACCGGCAGATATTCGATGCGATGAACGAAATTATTGAAACCCCGCTTCGGCAACCGCCGGATGTAAGGCATCTGGCCGCCTTCAAAGGTGGCGCGGGTGCTACTGCCGGCGCGGGAGTTTTGGCCCTTGTGGCCTCGGGTGCTGGTTTTGCCCCGGCCGCTGCCGGGCCCACGGCCCACGCGCTTACGGCGGGTCTTGGCTCCGGGTCGGGGTTTAAGGTCGTGCAATCGCATAATAAATTTCTCCTAAATTAGTCTAATTTTTTGCCGCGCGCTTTGTACACGTCTTCGCGCAGACGCAAACTTTGCAATGCCTGCAAAGTCGCCTTGGCCACATTGGCAGGATTATTGGAGCCGAGTGATTTGCTGAGCACATCGCGCACGCCGGCGCTCTCGAGCACGGCGCGAACGGTTTTGCCGGCGATGATTCCCGTGCCGGGCGAGGCGGGGCGCAGCAACACACGCGCGCCATCATAAACCGAATACACCTCGTGCGGCAAAGTCGCACCGTTGAGGGAAACTTTCACCATTTCGCGGCGAGCATCCTCGTTGCCTTTTTGAATGGCGGTGACCACTTCGCGGGCTTTGCCGATGCCGACGCCCACGCCGCCCTTGCGATTGCCGGTGACGACTAGCGCGCTAAAGCCAAAACGCCGACCGCCCTTCACCACTTTGCTGGAGCGATTGATGAAAACCACTTTCTCGGTAAGCTCGTTGCCTTCGGAATCCGTCACCACGGCCGGTGCACGGCGTTCGCGCGGACCGCCACGACGATTGCCGCCACGACCTCCGGGGCCGCCGGGGCCACGTCCGCCACCGCCGCCTCGATTGCCGCGATCATTTTGCCGCGCGGGCGCGGGGGTGGCCGCTGCGGGTGCGGGTGCGGGATTGGCCGCTGCGGGTGCTGCCACGGGGGCGGCTGCTGCGGGGGTCTCGGATGGGGTTGTTGTTTCCTCTGCCACGTTGATGGTCGTTTGTTTCAGGTTAAATTATTTTTCGGCGGCCTCAGCCTTTTCACCATTTTTGGCAGGCTCAGCCTTTTCAGTTTCCGCAGTCTTCTCAGTCACTTCAGCCTCCTCAGGCTTTTCAGCCTTTTTTTCCTTCTTTGCTTTCTTTTCCTTCTTTGGCTTTTCGGCCTTTTCTTCCTTGGCGGCTTTCTTGGCCTTGGATTTTTTCTTTTCCAAATCGAGACCAAAATCCAGTCCGGCGCGGGTGGCCGCGTGGGCGAAGATGTCAATTTTGCCATCCTGCACGTAGCGCGCACCGCAACGATCAAAAATTACTTTGCTGATTCCAGCAGCCTTGGCGGCTTCGCCGGCGGCTTGGCCCAGCACTTCGGCCCCAGCTTTGTTGGCGGCAAGCGTTTCGCGGCCGGTCTGCGCTTTGTGGCGCGTGGACGCGGAGGCGAGGGTGCTGCCTTCGTCATCGTTGATGAATTGCACGTAAATGTTGCGCTCGGTAAAGCGAACGGCCATGCGCGGACGCGCGGCGGTGCCGTGGAGTTTCTTGCGAATCCGCCAGCGGCGGCGTTGTACAATCTTGCGTTTCTGTTCGGGTCTCATCGGAAATTTTCCTTATTGGACTTGTTTGCCTTGTTTGCGGATGACGTGCTCGTCGCTGTAGCGCACGCCTTTGCCCTTGTAAGGCTCCACCGGATAGTAGCTGCGCACTTCGGCGGCCACTTTTCCGACGACGGCTTTGTCGGCGCCTTCGATGGTCACGTTCGTGTTGTTTTCTACGGTGACCGTGATGCCCTGCGGGATTTCGTGATTGATGTCGTGCGAGTAGCCGAGCAACAGGTTGAGCTTCTGGCCCTGCACGGCGGCCTTGAAACCGACGCCGTGGATCTCGAGTTTTTTGACAAACCCTTTGTCCACGCCCACCACCATGTTGTTGATGAGACTGCGCGCGAGGCCGTGCATGGCCTTGGAGCGTTTCTCGTCGTTCTCGCGGGTGACGATAATTTGATCGCCTTCCAGCTTTGCTTCGGTGCGCTCGGGGAGGTCCAACTGCAGTTTGCCTTTGGGGCCTTCTACCGAAATCGAGCGGCCGCTGAGATTCACCTTCACGGTGCTCGGCACGGGCACGGGCATTTTACCAATTCTTGACATCGTCGTTTTCCTTAAAAAGTTCCTTAAAAATTTTTACCAAACATGGGCCAGCACTTCACCGCCCACTTTCTTTTCGCGCGCACTGGTGCCACTCATCACGCCTTGCGACGTGGAAACAATCGCCACGCCCAAACCGCCAAGCACCCGTGGCATTTCGCCGGCACCCACGTACTGGCGCAGGCCGGGTTTGCTGATTTTCTTGATGCCCTCGATCACGCCCTTGCGGCCGATGTATTTGAGGGACACCTCGAGGCGTTTGATGACGCCCGAACCGATGACCTGATAGCTGATGATGTAGCCTTCCTCTTTGAGGATTTGGGCCACGTTTTCCTTGAGCTTGGAATAGGGCACGGAGCAATTCGGATTGGTCGCCATATTGGCGTTCCGAATACTGGTGAGCATGTCTGCGACGGGATCCATTGTATTATATAGTTACCAACTGGCCTTGGTGACGCCCGGGATCATCCCGCTCAGCGCCGCCTCACGAAAGGAGATACGGCTCAGGCCGAATTTACGGATGAAGCCGTGCCGGCGTCCGGTGACGTTGCAGCGGTTGACCACCCGCACGGGGGAGGCGTTGCGCGGCAGGAGCGACAGCCCGGCGTAATCGCCCGCAGCTTTCAGTTCCTTACGCCGCTCGGCGTATTTCACCACTGTGCGCTCTTTGCGCTGGTTCCGTTCGATCCATGATTTCTTGGCCATATTAAAATTCCTGTTTACTTATTTGCTGTCATCGCTGTCGGCCGCCGGGGCGTCCAAAATTTTAATGTCCCGCTCGCGCAACGGTTTGAGCACGTGCGTTTCCATTTCTTCCTCGCTCAATTCCTCGGTCAGACATTTCATGAGATCGCCCCCATGAACTTCATCGTGCCGCTCCGAGAACGCCGCCGCCGCCGCATCCCATTCCTCGCGGCTTTGGATTTGATAGACAGCATCCGTGATGCGCCCCTCATCGGTACCCGCACCCTCGCAAGAGGCGGCGATGCGGTCAGCCACGTCTTCCACCTTGGAAATTTCCAGAATCTCGATGCCCTTGCCGCGCAGCGGATCCACCACGAAACGCGACATCTCTTTGCCGTTCAACTCCCCGTCCAGGCATTTCATAATGTCGCCTTCATAAAAATCAGAGTGCCGCTCCGCGAACGCGGTCACCACGGCGTCCCACTCCTTGCGGTTGCTCAACTGGAACAGGGCGTTACGGATGCCTTCCTCGTCGGTGCCCGCACCCTTGCAGGCAGTGAAAATAAGTTCGGCCACCTCGTCGGTTTTCGAAATTTCCTCTGCTTCGCCGTCGGCACCCAAGGCTTTTTTTCCGGCAAACGGCATGCCCATGCGGGTGAGCAAGTCCAGCGCCTCGTCGTTGGTGTTGGCGCTGGTCACGATGGTTACGTCCATGCCCTGAGTGCGCTTCACTTTGTCCAACTCGATTTCCGGGAAAATGGATTGCTCGGTGATGCCCATCGAGTAATTCCCCTGCCCGTCGAAGGATTTCGGGTTGATGCCGCGGAAGTCACGGATGCGTGGCAGCGCGGCGGCGGTGAGGCGATCGAGAAACTCGTACATCACCTCGCGGCGCAGCGTGACGTGGCAGCCGATGGGCATGCCCTCGCGCAGCTTGAAATTCGAAACACTCTTGCGGGCGAGGTTCACCACCGGTTTGCGGCCGGTGATGGTCTTCATGTCATTCATCGCATCTTCCAGCGCGGATTTTTCCAGCGTGGCGTCCAGCCCCATGTGCACGATAATTTTCTCAATGCGCGGCACTTGATGCAGGTTCGTGTAATTCCGATCCTTCTTCAGGGCCGGCTTCACTTCGTCGTGGTATTTGCTGTAAAGTCTGGGTTTCATTTTAACTGCCTTCAACTGGCTGACGGGCTTTCCAACGGTCGAGCTTCATCACATTGGAAATATGGATGGTCGGGTTCAAATGCAAGCGCGTGCCGTTCGGAAATTCAGTGCTGCGTTTTTGGTGCTTCACGATCATGTCGTCCTCAGCCAAGCCATCAATCTCTACTTCCACGCGACTGTTGTCGGCGAGGATGCGGGTGACTTTGCCCTCGGCATCGCGGTGTTCGCCGGCGAGGACGCGCACCTTGTCATCGCGCCGAATGCGGTTTTGCTTTTTCTTTCCTTGAGTTGCCATTATAGAACCTCCGGGGCGAGGGAAATTATTTTCATGAACTTCTTTTCGCGCAGCTCGCGGGCCACCGGGCCAAAGATGCGAGTGCCGCGCGGGTTTTTGTCGGCGTCAATAATGACCACCGCGTTGTTGTCAAATCGCAGGTACGAGCCATCGCTGCGGCGGATGGCTTTCCGGGTGCGAACGATCACTGCGTCCACCACCTCGCTTTTTTTTACGGCCCCATCGGGCGCGGCTTCTTTGATGTGGGCCTTAACGATGTCGCCGATCTCGCCGTAGCTCTTGCTCTCGCCGAGCACGCCAATGATGGCGGCACGCTTCGCGCCGCTGTTATCGGCCACTTCACAAACTGAACAAAGTTGGAGCATATTTCTTTCCTCTATTTATCGAATTACTTCCACCAACTCCCAGCGTTTCAGCTTGCTGATGGGGCGGGTTTCGCGGATGCGCACGTGATTGCCCGGCTGGGCAACGCTCTCGGCATCGTGCACGTAATATTTCTTAAACTTGGTGATTACTTTTTTGTACAGCGGATGCTTGATGCGGCGCTTCACGCGCACCACGATGGTTTGGGTCATCTTGTTGGAGATGACTTCGCCGCTGCGTTCCTTGCGATGTTTTTCCTGGGTTTCGCTCATTGATATAAAATTAGTTGGCGGCCACGGTTGCGGCCACGGTTGCGGCCACGGTTGCGGCCTCGGTTGCGGCCTCGGTTGCGGCCTCGGCTTGTTTGCGGAGCAACGTGAGCC
>DQLO01000304.1 GCA_015660155.1 Verrucomicrobiota bacterium | reverse complement strand
CGAGATGCAGGGCGAAGGTGCAGTCGCGCAGTTGTTTCCAGCAATGCTCGCGCCGGGCGGCCGTGGCATCGCCGTCCACCAATTCCTTGAGCATCACCGTACGGAGCGCCTTCACGCGTTCATACACGCCGCGGCCTTCGCCGGGGCGTTCCCATTCCTTCTCGATGGGTTTGAGGATGCGATCGATGAGGCGGTCGAGGCGTTCAAAGAGCTCGCCGCTCTGCGCTTCGCCAAAATATTCCACCTCGCGCAGGCCGAGCAAGCCGGTGCCAATTTTGCGCACGCGATCCAATGGCGATAAATCGGTTTGTGGTTCCCACGAAAGCTCGCGCTCGAGGTCGGCCAGTGCGGTGGAAAGGGTTTCCTCCAAATCACCGGCAAATTGATACTTGAGCGCCACTGGATGCACCACCACTTGGCCACCATCTGCGCCGCGTTTCTTGGCCGCGCGTTGTACGATTAGCGAAGTGCCTTCCTGCAAGGGGCTAAGTTGGTCGTTGTGAAACGAAACGGTGCCCTCGGGAAACAACACGAGCGGTCGGCGTGCCTCGACGAGAATGTCGATGGCGGTGTTCAGCGAAGTTTTGTCCAAGCCCTCGCGATGCACGCTGAAGGCGCCCAGCTGCCGCACGAGAAACCGCTGGAACCATCCCTGCTTGAACACGTGCCAGCTCGCCATAAAATGAAAATGCGAGTCCACATATTTTGTCAGCAAACCAACCACCAACGCATCGGGATCGCGCACATGATTGGGCGCAAGCACAATGCCGTGACCTGCCGCCAGCGAGGCCCGCAGTTTTTCCGCGCCGCGCACTTCGTGCCCCACAATTCCCCACGTGTGTTTCAACTGCAGCGGCAAAACCGGCTGCATCAGGCGCGCCACCAGCGTGCCACTTTTGGGCGGCACAAACTCGTACGGCTCCGCCACGATGACTTCCGCCGTCTCGGCGGCCAACCCACTGGGTGCGCTGTGCGTTGAGTTTTCCATTGCTCGCGCGGAGCATACGCGCTTCCGGCCATTTCACAAAATTGAAACGAGCGGGCGCACTATTGATTTTATCAATGGCATTGCCACCCCGAACCCCGCCGCCTACACTCCGCCCATGCCGAAGTGGGAATACAAAGTGGTGAAACGCGCCGAGGTGTCGGAAGAACAACTGAATGGACTTGGCGCGGAAGGCTGGGAATTGATGAATTTTGTGCTGCCCCAATGCAACATCCCCGGCAGCTTCGACGAGATTGACGTGGAAATCGTGCTGCGCCGCGCGCTAGCCGAGTAGGCTATACATCATGCAAATTGTACGTGTGCAATTTGCGATGTAGCGTGCGGCGGCTCATGCCGATTTTTTGGGCGGCTTGGGTGCGGTTGCCTTTGCATTCCTTCAACGCGCGGATGATGAGCGCCTTTTCGGCGTCCTCCACGGTGAGGGTTTTTTTGCCGAGCACATCTCTGGCTTCGGGATGGGACGCCCCGGAAGTTTCACCGCGAACGCTGGGCGGCAAATCGCGCGTCGAAATCACATCGCCCCGGCACAGCACCACCGCGTGCTCGATGGCGGTGCGTAGCTCTCGGACATTGCCGGGCCACGGATGGTTCATCAGCGCCTCGAGGGCATCGGGATGCAGCTCCGCGATGGCTTTGGCGTTTTCTTTTGCAAACTCGTTCAGAAATTCCTTGGCTAACAGAATGATGTCCGTGCCGCGATCGCGCAACGGCGGCAACTGCATTTCTACCACGCGTAGTCGGAAAAATAAATCCTCGCGGAAATCGCCATTGGCCACCGCCTCCTCGAGGTTGAGATTGGTGGCGGCGATGAGCCGCACGTCGGCGGAGATGGTTTGGTTGGATCCGACGCGTTCGAAAGTGCGCTCGCCGAGAAAGCGCAGCAGCTTCACTTGAATCGCCGGATCAATCTCGCCCACCTCATCGAGAAATAGCGTGCCGCCGTTGGCTTGCTCAAACCGCCCGATGCGCCGCTCGTGCGCGCCGGTGAAGGCACCCTTCTCGTGCCCGAAAAGTTCGCTTTCCAAAAGCGTGGGCGAGAGCGCCGCGCAGTGCACGGTGACCATCGGTTGCTTGGCGCGCGGGCTGAGATTGTGAATCGCCTTGGCGATGAGTTCCTTGCCCGTGCCACTTTCGCCGAGCACCAAAACGCTGGCGCGCGCGGGCGCGACTTGCTGGACGATTTCAAAAATTTCCTGCATCACCGGCGATTGGCCGATGATATTTTCGAGGCCAAACTTCGTGTCAATCTGCGAACGCAGCTCGCGGTTTTCCGACTCCAGTTTATTGGATCGCAACGCGCGCGCGATGCGCATCTCCAGCTCATCAATCTGCATTCGCCCCTTGGCGATGTAGTCATCCGCGCCCTGCCGCATCGCGTCCACGGCCATTTCCTCGCTGCCGTAAGCGGTCATCAAAATGCAAATCGGCGGCTTGCTCAGCGACTTCGCGCGCTTGATCAAATCCAATCCGCCCACGCCCGGCATCCGCAAATCAGTCAACAGCACGTCAAAAGCATCCTCCTCCAGCAACCGCACCGCGCCCTCGCCATCCTCGGCAAGGTACACATCGTACCGATCCTCCAGCGCCGCGCGCAATCCCTCCCGCGTCGGCTTTTCGTCATCAACTATTAAAACAGTAGGTTTAAGCATTTTCAGTTTCCTCACCGCCGGTCAGGCGCAGCGGTTGTTTTTCAGTGAGCGGGAACCACAAACGAAAGGTGGTGCCTTGGCCGGTGTGGCTTTCGAGTTCAATGCGGCCGCCGTGTTCGCGCACGATGCGCTGCACAATCATCAGGCCAAGGCCGGTGCCTTTTTCCTTGGT
>DQLO01000299.1 GCA_015660155.1 Verrucomicrobiota bacterium | reverse complement strand
TAGCCCCGCGCAGAAAATTCACTACCTCGCGCACGGTTTCATTTTTCTGCACGAGGATGGCGCAATTAATGCGGTTTTTAATGGGCTGCAATTGCTCCAGCAAATACCGCATCACCTCCCACCGATCGCCCTCGTCGTCGACGGTCAAGTACATCGAGTGGCCCTTCAATTCTGTGAGCGGCTCCGCACAGGTATGCTTTTCCCACCCCGCGTTCCAGCGCTGCCCGGCGGTTTCGTTGAAGGTTTCAGCAGCGATGACCTCCGCCGCCCCAAAGACATCGTTGATGAGTTTGAGTACGTCAGGCACCGATCGCCAGGATTTATTGAGTGAAGTGGAAAGGATGCCGCCAGTGTATTTTCCCTCCACACGATCAAACAACCGCGGGTCACCACCGCGCCATTGGTAGAGCGATTGTTTTTGATCGCCAACGCAGAAGAAGCTGCGGGCATCGTCGGGGTCCTGCCGCACCTCGTCGATGAGATTGGCCATCGCACTCCACTGCACGCCGCTGGTGTCCTGAAACTCGTCGAGCAACCAATGGTCGAATGCGCCATCCAGCCGGTACTCGATGTCGAGCTTGTCCTCGCGCGAATTCAGCAGCACTGGCAGGTCAGCAAAAGTCAGCCGCCCCGACCGCCGCACCTGCGCGTTGTATCGCTGCTCAAAAACCGCCAGCAACTCAAACACACCCCGAGTGCGCTTCAGACGCGCATCCAATTCTTCCGCCACACACTGCCGCAAGATCGCCCCCAGCATTCGGCTAAACTCCGGCGAGGGCTGGTTCAGCGCTTTGGCATTGCCGTACTTGAACGCCCAATCGCCCCGCTCCAGCGCATCGATTTCCTTAACGGCACGCAACATCAGCGTCTTTGCCTTGCCAAACAAATCCTTGCCCGGCGCCCAGTCGGCCAAGTGATCAGCCATCGTGTTGAAGCTTTTTTGCAAACCCGCACCAAACCCCTGATCCGCATCCAGCAGTTCGCGCCATTCCGCCACCATCGCTGGCCGGTTCGTGGGCTGGGATTTCCACAGGTGGCCGCCGGGCCAGATGCGGGCAGGATCACCCCAGAAAGAGCCGTCGGGAACACGCATCAACAACTCATGGCAGTCTTCGAGATGTTTTTCAAATGATCCGATAAAACTGCGGTTGTCCTTGCCCGCGGTGGAAAGCCGGTAGATCTCGATAAGGCTTTCGCGGTCCTCCGCGCGTGCTTCATTTTCATCCAACAGATTTTCCAGCACGCGCAGACGGGCTTGTTGTTTTTCAAATTCGCTCATCATCGCGAACTCCCCGCCCAAGCCGAACTCCAGCGAGAACATCGCGATGATGCGGTGGAAAAACCCGTCAATCGTACCCAGCGAAAGCTGCCCCATTGCCTCCACTAACTGCCGTAGAGCGTCGCGGAATTGTTCCGGCTTGGCGGTTTGCAGATCGATTTCCTTCGCGAGTTTTTTGGCCTGCTCGGGATCGCTGGCCGCAGTCGCCAGCTTGGTGAGGATGCCCTCAAAAAATTCGCCCGCCGCCTTTCGTGTAAAAGTCAGCGCGATAATCCGATCCGGCGGCAGCCCGCACAATAGCAGCCGAATGAAGCGGTTGGTGAGCTGATAGGTTTTACCAGTACCCGCCGAGGCGCGGATCATATGGTTTTGAATGCCCTTCATACCGCCACCTCTTTCGGCTCAGCAGCGCATAATTCTGGCTGGCTAAAAAGGATGTCCTCGAAGTCATCATACTTCAACTTCGGCGCCGGCGGCCAGAAACGCCGCGCGCAAACATCCGCCACCACACCCCGCGCGCAGTCCAGCGCTGCCAGCCGCACATCCGCATCGGCCGGCGTAAGCAATGACACGCCCGTGCTCGTGCCCACTTGGGGTAAATTGAAATATCCCAACTCAAGATCCGTGCCGTATTCCTCCTCCAACGCCCATGCATACAGGAGCAACTGCAGGTCCAGCCAAACGTGTTCCTTCCCGGCAAGATCAAACCGCGCGTAATCCAGCACAGCATCGTCCCGGCCGGATTTGAAACGCTGCCAGTGCTTTTTCGCCGGCAACTCACCTATGTTAGAGGACTTGTAATCCAGCACCCGCACCGCGCCCGTTTTTTTGTTCCGCTCGATACGGTCGATGCGCCCGATAACCTTCATGCCATTGATCTCCTTTTCAAATTTTTCCTCTGAACCAACAATCTCCCAGCCCGCCTCGCGTTCAGCCGCCTGCACGTGCGACACGTGCCGCAGCCGACGTTCTGCGATTTCCTGCTGCACCCGCAACGCCAGCGGTGGCCGGCGGCCAAATCGCGCCTCCACTTGCCGCGCCAGTTCCTCGGAGAAAAATTTGTAGATCGCGTCCGCATCCTTTAGCGCGCGAGCCTTCGGTGCCTTTCCAAAAGCATCAAGCACATCATGCACCAACCCGCCAAACCCCTTGGCATCCATCTCGCGCAAATCAAAATCCTTCGGGGACATCTTCAAAACTTGGCGTAAATAAAACCGATACGGACACTTAAGATAATTGCAAATAGAAGAGTTGCTCAAATGATCCACCGTCCCGGTTCCAATTGTGGTGAGCTGCCACGGGGTCTCCCACGCAGGCGGCTGCGCCCCGGGTGGGAGCTGGGCGAACAGACGCTCCACCCGCGCAGCCAGCTCTTGATCCGCGCAACGAAACAGCAACCGCGAAGGCTTGAGCGGCTCGCCATTGGCGCGTTGACGGCCCACAAGATAATCCACGCGCCCGTTCTCGGCGCGCGAACTCAACAGCAGCTCCATCAGCCACGCGTCGCGCGCGAACCGATCAGCGTTGGTGCCCAGCCCGAGTTGCGCGCGCAGTGTATCGGGCAAAAATAAGTCGCCGCGAATGGACTCAGGCAAATGACCCTCATTGACCCCGGCCACAATCAAATACGGCGCATCCTCCCAAGCCAACTCCAGCCAGCCTTGAATGTCCACCGCCTCCGCCATGCGCTCGGGAAACACTGCCTCGCGCCCGACAGCATCAAGCAGCAACGCCAGTGCCTCAGCGGCGGGGGGGCGTTTGCCCGACCCCAAGGCCGCCTCCCATTCGCCAAGGCGTTCCATGAACAGCCGTGCCGATTCCAAATCCGCCGCGTCACTTTCTCGACCCTCAATGAAATCGCGTCCACCAAATGCCGCCTGCAGAAACCCCAAAAGCCCATCGGACAACGACAAGGCGCCCAACCTTTCCATCACCTTTTCCAGCTCGATCAAAACCGTACGCGCAAAAATTCGGTTGCTCAGGTTGTCGCCCTCAAAATGCAACCGCGCTGCTGTGTCCAGCCGCGTAGGCAAATGTTCGGTGCGCATTTCATCCAGCCCGCGCAACAATTGCTCAGGCGAAAAATTTTCCGCCACGCCTGCCGCCCAGCCCCAAGCATCCGGCATCCGTAACAGCGCGTCGGCGTTGGTGAAACTCGGCTGCCGCAGCAGCTCCTCCACGGCCCGCAAAAATGCCACCAACGGCGCGCGCCGCAGAGGCCGGCCGTCGGGATTGAAACACGGCACGCCGGCGTCAGCCAAAGTCCGCTCCAGACGCGGCGTCACGCTGGGGTCGGCCACGCCCACCGCCACATGGCGCGCACGGTTTTCTCCGAACGCCTTCATTCGCGCCGATACCTCCGCCGCCTGCGCGGCTTCATCCAGCTTGGAAATCATTTGAGAATCCGCCAGCGGCAACTCGCGGTTGGCCCACTCCTCGGGCCGCGGACTTCCCCAGTCATCAAAAAGCGCTTTACCATTTTTCGGCCCGAACACCACCACCTCCACCGGCACGCCGTCGGCCACCAGATTGCTCAACGCCCTTTGCACCAGCACGGGCAAATCCGGCACGCCGAGCACGGACACTCGCTGGATGCCTTCCCGCAGCACCGGTGCCGCGGCAGCTTGGCGCTTGGCGTCGTGCAAATCCAACTGCCCGCCCAACGCCTTGCGATAGGCAGCTTCAAGTTGTTTCAATTCGCGCCAGCGCGCTGCTTCCGGGCAGTCCTCGACCTCGACCACCGCAGCGCAGTCGAGCCCGCCTTCAGCCAACGCGCCGCGCAGATCGTGCAGTGACCGCGCCATTTGCCGACGCCAAGTGAAATCCACCATTTCGGGCGGAAGCGGAAAAAGGTGTTTGTAATTTTTCAGGTTCGCTTCGCCCAATACGCGATTCCAAGCCCACAGACACGCCAACTCAGTAGCCGCATTTTCACATGGCCGCACAAGGTGCCACGGCGTAACGGTCATCGGCGGAAACAGCGCCCCGCCGCGCCTTTCCATTTCACCCGCCAACGCCTCACGCAAGCGCCGACCCGCCT
>DQLO01000348.1 GCA_015660155.1 Verrucomicrobiota bacterium | reverse complement strand
TTTTCCAAGGGATGATTGTGGCATTTGGCGCAGCCGATGGAGAGGCTCATAAACGCTTGGCTGACGTTCTCTGCCATCGTCTCGGGCTCTTGGTGGATGGCGTAAAAGTTTGTGGCGCCGCGCACCATGCTATCGCCGCGCGCGGTGATGACTTGCCGTACGAGCTGATCCCACGGCGTGTTTTTGGCCACCTCGCCGCGCAGCCAATTGTAATACGCCTTGAGCGCGTTGGGGCGAAGTTTTTTGCCGCTAATCAAAAACAAATCGGCCCAACGATACGTCCAGTAATCAATAAACTCGGGCCGCGCGAGGAGTTGATCGATGAGTTTATCGCGCTTGTCCTTGGCAGTACTGGCGAGGAAGTCTTTGGTTTCGGCGGGCGTGGGCATCGCGCCAATCACATCGAGATGCGCGCGCCGGATGAACTCGCTGTCCGTGCACGGCGGCGAGGGTTTGAGGTTGAGCTGGCGCAACTGCGCGAGCACGAGTTGGTCGATGAAATTGCGCCTTGGTGCTTGGTCAAAAACGGCGTCGGCAATGGTGTTCGGCCAAGGCGAAGTAATGCGCGCGATGGCAATTTGGCCGGAGTACCACGCGGTGATGGCGCCCTGCCCAAAGCCGACGACCTCCGCCTTGCCGGTTTTTTCATCGACGATCGCCACGGACGCATCGGTGGAATTGAACCGCGCCCACGGCGTCACATCGCGTCGCGTTCCATCGCTGAAATGCGCGGTGACCTTCAGTTGCCGCGAGTCGCCTTTCTTCAATTTGGAATTGTCGGGCGAAAGCTCCACGCGTTGCAGCTTCGCATCCGCATCCGTCGGCCCGGGCGCGCCTTGTTGGATCCATTTCACGAGCAGTTGATAATCCGCCGAATCCTCGTGCAGCATTTTGCCGCCCTTGTGCCGCACGGCGGCGGTGGGTTTAATGAGCAACAAACTGCGCGCCGGATCGCTGAACTCCACGCGCCGCCCGCGCAGCTCGCGCGTGATGTTGTAATGATCGCTCGCCGGATCGTACGCATTGAGGCTCAAGCGAAATCCGCCCTTGCCCGCCAACGCGCCGTGGCAACCGCCGCTATTGCAACCCACTTTGGATATCACCGGCAGTACATCGTGCCGAAAACTGATCGGTCGTTCAGCAGACGATCCCGTAAGAGTCATCCAAAACGCGGCGAACAAAACAAAAAATCTCATCAAAACAATTCCTTAATCGGTTTGTTCCCGAAATCCACCAGTGGGAATGGTCGACCCGCCGGTCCGGGCAGCATGGCTTCGGGGTCGAGACCGAGGCTGTGGAAAATTGTGGCCACCACGTCGCCCGGATCCACCGGCCGCTCGGCGGGGAAGCCGCCCACCGGATCGCTCTTGCCCACCACGCGCCCGCCCTTCACGCCGCCGCCGGCAAAACTGCACGTGAAACATTGCGGCCAATGATCACGCCCGCCCGCGGGATTCACCTTCGGCGTGCGGCCGAATTCCGCCAGCGTTGTCACCAGCGTGTTGTCCAGCATGCCGCGCTGATGCAAATCCTCGATCAACGCGCTGTAGCCTTGGTCGTACATCGGCGCCACTTGCTCCTTCATTTGCTGCACGGAAATAAATGGCTTCGACCCGTGGATGTCCCACGAGAGTTGATCGAACACCGTGAGAAAACTATTGAGCGTCACCACGCGCACGCCGTTTTCGATGAGCCGCCGCGCGAGTAGACAGCATTGGCCGAAGCGATTCATGCCGTAGCGTTCGCGCACCGATTGCTTTTCCTTTGTGAGATCAAACGCCGAGCGCGCCTGTTCGCTGGTCATCATACGGAACGCGGAATGAAACGTGTCGTTCAACAAACGCGCATCCTCGCTGGCCTCAAAATTTTTCACCGCGCTATCGACAATTTCGCGCATGCTGCGCCGCCGTTCCAGCCGCGCCGCGCCAATTTGATCCGGCGGCAGCAAATCCGGCACCTTAAAATTTTTCTTCGACGGATCCGCATTCAACGCAAAGGGATCGTGCGCTTTGCCGAGGAAACCCCCCGCCTGTCCGTTGGGCAAATTGCCGCCGCCGCGCCCCATCAATTCCGGCAATACCACAAACGGCGGCAGATCACTTTTGCGCCCGAGCAAATGACTCGCCACCGCACCGACGTGCGGTGTTTGCACCCCACCGGTAAAGCGCCGGCCCGTTTGCATGATTTGCCAGCCCGCATCGTGCACCGCCGCGCCGCCGTGATGCACCGATCGGACCAGCGAAAACTTATCCGCCACCTTCGCGTGCAGCGGCAGGATTTCGGAAATATCAATGTCCGGCGACTTGGTGCGGATCGGCTTGAACGGTCCGCGATACTCCGATGCCGCCTCCGGTTTCATATCCCAAAGGTCGACATGGCTCGGCGCGCCCAAGTTGAAAATCATAATGCACGCGCGATCCTCGTGCCCCGGCCGCACCGCGCCCGCCTCCTTCGCCGCCAGCAATTGCGGCAGCGACAATCCTGCCGCGCCCAACACCCCCACCTGCAAAAACTCCCGCCGCTTCAAATGGCTCCCGCCACAAATCGACGCATCCTGTTCCGCCAAAAAATCAAACATAATTGTGCTCCCGTTGCTCCTCCGAAATCATACACCCATTCCTTCGCTTGTCTAGCGCGCCTTCACACGATTAGGGGGTTGCAAATGAGGTCGGTCAAAGAATGCACTGACGGGATTGCATTTTGTGAAATTCATCTGCATGATGTCGTGCAGTCACCTTGGGATTCACAATGCGCAAAGATATTTTTTTCAACGTTCGTGGGGCTTGGCCGCTCCTTTCCCGTGTTTTCCGCGTTTCATTTCTTTTACTTGCAGCGGGACAATTGTCCTCGGCGCAGTGGGCTCAACTACAGGGTGATGCCGGCCGCTCGGGCGATGCACCGGAAGAGGATTTGAAGGCGTCGCTGGGGCTTCTGGCGGCGTTACCATTGACCGATGGCGTCCAAGCCACGCCGGTGGTGGCGGATGGGATGGTTTTCGTGGTGGATGGCTCGGGCGTGGTGCATGCGATTAGCCTCTCCAAGTTTCAGGTGCGGTGGCGGTTTGACACCGAGGGTGGGGCGGGGAACTGCAACAACGTGGCCGCACCAGCGGTGGTGGGGAAATTTTTGCACGTGGGGACGACGGCGGGGTTTTATTATGTGCTTGAACGGCGGACGGGGAAGGTCATCAAGCGGCTGGATTTGGGTGAGCCGATTCTTTCTGCGCCGGTGGTGGGTGAGGAGCGCGTGTACTGCGCGACGCTGGGGGCGCGGGTGTTTGCGCTGTCGCCGAAGGGTGAGGTGGCGTGGGAATGGGATTTCGTGAAAGAGGTCGTGGGGTTTAAAGGCAACCGATGGAGCGGGGCGGATTGGGTGAAGTTCCGTGGCGACCGCGTGAATTGGAAGGACCACTTCGTTTGTTCGCGCGATATTTGTCTCATTGGCAAAACAGTGGTGATGCCGGCGGGTGGGCGGACGGTGTTTCTGGAAGACGCAGGGGCAAAGCCAAGGCTACGGAAGGTGGCAGTGATTCCAAAATTTGCCGGGACGGAATTTCCGGCAACGCTCGGCCAAAGCGCGGACGCGGCGGGCAATGTTTACGTGCAATGGCATCGTCGCGATAACGCGGGGCGCGTGGAGCGGATGCGGCTCATTGATAATGATAGCGATGAGTTGAAGGTTGATTTTATCAAGGGAACGCAGACGGACATTCGCACGCCGGGAATGCTGAGCTTCGCGCCGGTGAGCATTCGTGGCGGCGATGTGTATCGCGTGCGGCCCGAACAGGGAATGGGGCTGTGCCGGCATCGTGATGGGAAAACGGAAGTGCTGAATGCGGCGGCAGCGATTTGTCCGCCGGTGTTGACGCGCGACCATGCGGTGTACGGCGGTCTCGATGGCAAGCTGCACATCGTGCCGTTAAAGGGCGGCAAGGCGCGGGCGTTGCCGACGGCGTTTGGCGCGCCGATTTCCGCGCCGGTG
>DQLO01000347.1 GCA_015660155.1 Verrucomicrobiota bacterium | reverse complement strand
GCGCCCGAGCGCCTTGAAGGTGATCGCCACCTTGTCGAGGACATCAGTAATCTGCGCCACCGGCGTGGGGCCGGGGCGTTGTTCCACATAACGAAGCGGCTCAGGCTTGAACACCAAACCCATGGGCTGCGCCAACCCAATGCCAAGCCGACCGTCGCGCGGGGCGATTTTTACTGTGCGTTTTTTGTTGGCCGCAGAATCGGCGAACAAATGCACGTCAACGCCCTCGCTGCTGAAAGTCACAGCATTGGCATCACGAGCAGCGTCACTTGAATTTTTATGGAAAAAAACTTTGCCACCTTGAACGCGCGCGAAATAATCAACACCCGATTCCAATCCTTCCGGAATTTTGACAGCACTAATCCGCACTTTTTCACCAGTGATCACCCCGTGCTCTTCGCCCAACTCCATAAAATTTTCCGAGGGCTCAACACGTTTCAAAACTTTCTGAGTGCGCTCGGTTTCGAGGATCATCTCCTCATCGTCGCTGGAACGAACAATTCCGATGAACTGGCTGACACTAGTGACCGGTTCGCCGTTCGCGCTGTGGATGATGTCGCCCGGCCACATATCGGCATCCATCGCGGGAGTCGATTGCAGCGGCTCAAGATCCCACCCGATTTTGCTCAACAACAATTCCCATGTGCCGTGCTCCGGCTCAGGAATCGCACCCACGGAAACACGCGACTGTGCGGGAGTCAGGAATTGCACTTTCACTTCCTGATCGCCACGCTTTACGGTGATGGATTTTTCAGTGCCGGCGTCCGCCAAAGCGAGGTCGAGAAAATGGTACTGACTATAAACCGTTTGGTCGCTCACTTTGAGGATGCGATCGTTGGGCTCAAGTTCACTGTCGGCAAAAAGTCCGCCCCAATTGGTTTTGCCCAATTCGCCGATTACCATTTCATCATGATTATCCAATCGCAGCCGGCGGATGCCGCCATCCCAAGTGCCGGCAGGCACATCCAGCGTGAGCACCTCGTCCCCGCGCTTGACCTTCAACTTCACCGTGGGGCCGGAGCTGTCGAGCACGGTGTAAATCACATCCTGCCACGCTTCCACAGGTTTGCCGTTAATCGCAACAATGCGGTCACCGGGGCGCAAGCCGATTTTATATTCCTCCGAGTGCGTGGCCACATAACCGATCACCGGTTCGTTAACCTGTCGCGGCAAACCGATCTGCCAAAGCAACACCGCGATGACAATTGCGAATACCACGTTCATCAACGGTCCGGCAAACGCCACGAGAATTTTCGACAACGGCGAAACCGGCGGCAACGGCTCGGGCGATTCTTCTTTGTTGCCGTCCCCTTCTCTCCCTTCCTCGCCCTTCCTTTCATCCGAATCCGCCGTGCCTTCGATAGCCTCGCTGGTGAGCATTTGCGGCAGCTTCACAAATCCGCCCGCAGGAATGGCGCGGATGGAATAAAGTATCCCCTCGTGCTCTTTGCTCCAAATGATGGGGCCGAAACCGATGGCAAATTCCTCCACCACCAAGCCGCGTTTGAGGGCGACCCAGAAATGGCCGAATTCGTGCACAAAAATCGCTGCCCCGAAGAGCAGAAAAACCACGCCAATGACGTACAGGATGTTTAAAATTTCAAGCATGTTTTGAGTTCAAAGTGAAATCAAGGGGCGGGAACGTAGCAGCTTTTCGGAGTTTGCGCAATCCGCAATCACGCCGGTGCAAGCGCGGCCTCGCGGGCCCAAGCATCGGCGACGAGGATTTCCTCCAATGAAGGTTGAGGCACCAATTCGTGGGCGTCCAACGCGCGGGCAACGGTGGCGGTAATTTCGGGGAATGAAATCTCACCGGCACAAAAGGCGTCCACGGCAATTTCGTTGGCGGCATTCAGCACGGCGGGCAGCGTGCCACCCACTTCACCTGCGCGACGGGCGAGGTTGAGTGCGGGGAAACGATCGGGGTCGGGCTCCTCAAAATCCAGACGGCCAATTTCCGCGAGGCTCGTTTGCACGCGATCGCTGGCGGCGCGGGCGGGATAAGTCAGCGCGTATTGAATCGGCAAACACATATCCGGCGTGGAAAGCTGCGCGAGCATCGAGCCGTCGATGAATTCCACCATCGAGTGGATTACGCTCTGCGGATGCACCACCACGCGCACGCGCGGCATTTCGATATCGAAAAGCCAACGCGCCTCAATCATCTCAAGGCCTTTGTTGAAAAGCGTGGCGGAATCAATTGTAATTTTCCGCCCCATTTCCCAAGAGGGATGTTTGAGCGCTTGCTCCACGGTGATGGCCGCAAACTCATCGGCGGGCTTTTCGCGGAATGGCCCGCCGGAAGCTGTGATCCAAATTTGCCGCACGCTCTCGGGAGGCTTGCCTTCGAGGCATTGGAAAATCGCTGAGTGCTCGCTGTCCACCGCCAGCACTTTCACCCCGTGCTTGCGTGCCTCGGCCATTACGATTTCGCCGGCCATCACGAGAATTTCCTTGGACGCCACCGCGATGTCTTTCCCCGCGCGAATGGCCGCCAGCGCCGGTTGCAAACCCGCCGTGCCGACGATGGCGATGAGCACGATGTCCGCCTCGGGCAGCGTGGCGAGTTTTAGCAAGCCCTCTTCACCGAAGTACACTTCCGGTTTGCCATTAAATTCATTGGCCAGTTCCTTGGCGGCGTCCGGGCAATTGATGGAAATTGCGGCAGGCGAAAACTGGTTAACCTGTTCGCGCAACAGCTTGGCATTGCGACCGGCGGCAAGGCCGATGAGGCGAATGTCCTCCGGCAAATCCTCGGCCACCTTGCACGTGCTCGTGCCGATGGAACCGGTGCTGCCTAATAGGACGACGTTTTTCATTGGGCCAATCCGTACTTGAGAAACAAATACATCAGAGGCGCATTGAACAGCAGACTGTCGAGCAAGTCGAGCACGCCGCCCACGCCCGGAAAAAAACCGCCGGAATCCTTGAGGCCGGCCTCACGTTTCATCAGCGATTCTACGAGATCGCCCGCCACTGAACCAACGCCAAGCAACGCCCCCAACGTCAGCGCCTGCGCCAGCGTGAAGCCGCCAAAGTGCCCGCCCGCGAAATGCAAAAACGCCCAACTCGATGCAACCGAGAAAACAATCCCGCCCACGAAGCCCTCCCAAGTTTTGCCCGGACTCACGCGTGGGATCATCTTGTGTTTGCCAATCAACGATCCCGTGCAGTACGCGCCCGTGTCGCTCATTTTGCTGACGACAATAAAGTACAGCAACCACCACGCACCATCGAGACCCGGAAAATAATGAATCTTCTGCAGTACATTCAACAGCACCGCTACATAAAAAACACCGAAGAGCGTAGAAGCCACCGCCGCCATCCCGCGTTCATTTTCCGATGCGCAAAGTTGGCAAATCCCCAGTGCCGGAATCAGGCAAATCAAAAACGCAATCTCCACGTCCCCCGCCAGCGTCGCATCCCCACGAATGGCCAGCGCCCAAAAGACCAAACCAATCAACCCCACCCCGGCGGCAGTGCCCAGTGTGCTGAACGGCGCCAAGTCCCGCTTGCGGGCCATGTGAAAATACTCCATCAACGCCACCGCCCCGAGCAGCGCCATGATTCCCCCGAAGGCCGCCAGCTTCACCTTTTCATTCGGCGCAAACAGCCCCGCCATCAGCACGCCATAAAGGAACAGAGTGCTGCAGAGGCGACGCACGAATGTTTGCCCCTTGGAAAGTTTCACCTCCGTGTCATCAGCCATTTGCGGGAACGGTAGAGATTGAAGCCAAGGAATGTCGAGCGCGATATTCGCGCGTTACAGTTTGCCAAAGCGCCGGTGGCGTTTGGCGTATTCTTCGAGGGCGGCGTGGAATTGAGGTTTTCGAAACTCAGGCCAAAGCGTTGGCGTCACAACCATCTCGGCGTAGGAAACCTGCCACAACAGGAAATTACTCAGACGCATTTCGCCGCTGGTTCGGATGAGTAAATCGGGGTCGGGGATGTGATGGGTGTAAAGGTGTTTGGAAAAATAATTTTCGGTGATCTCGGCGGGATCGAGTTGGCCGGCTTGGGCTTTCTCGGCGATGGCGCGGGTGGCATCGACGATTTCCGCGCGTGAACCATAACTGAGCGCCAACACCAAAGTGAGGCCGGAGTTTTTTGCGAGCGCGGTTTGGGTTTTTTTTAACTGCCGCTGCACGGCCTCGGGCAGTCGATGGATTTGGCCGATGGCTTCGAGCCGCACGTTGCTGCGATTCAACTCACCTATTTCCTTTTTCAGATAATGCGCGAGGTAACGCATGATGGCATCGACCTCGGTCTTCGGCCGATTCCAATTCTCCATCGAGAAAGTGTACAGAGTGAGATAGCGCACGCCCGCTTCGGCGGCTGCCTTTATAATGGCTCGGGCAGATTCCGCGCCGCGGCGATGGCCTTCCACGCGCGGCAACCCGTGCTCGCGCGCCCAACGACCGTTACCGTCCATAATGACCGCCACGTGCAGGGGCAATAACTCCCGCGCCTCGGCGCTCAACTTGGACGTACGCGTGCTCACAAAAACATTGTTTGGCTTCGAGCCGGCCCGACGGATGCGATGATGATTTTCGCGCCGATGAGTTTGGAGAGTGCCTGCAAATAACGGCGCGCCTTGAGCGGTAACTTTTTCCAATCGGTCACCGCCGAGGTGTCGCATTGCCAACCGGGGAAAGTTTGGTAAACGGGTTTCACGCGCTCAATATCTTCAGCATCCGTGGGGACGTAGTCGAGTTTTTTGCGGCCGAGCTTGTAGCCGGTGCACATTTTAATTTCGGGAAGTTTATCGAGCCCATCGATGTTCGTGATCGCGAGTTGGTCGATGCCATTTACCTGCACTGCCTGTCGCGTGGCGACAGCGTCGAACCATCCGCAACGGCGCGGTCGACCGGTGGTCGCGCCAAACTCGCGCCCCATATTGTGCAGCATCTCGCCGATGGAATCGTCCTCGGTGGGGAACGGTCCGCCGCCCACGCGCGTGGTGTACGCCTTGAGCACGCCGAGGACGTGGTCGACGCGATTGGGCGGCATCCCGGAACCTGTGCACGCGCCGCCGGAAGTGGTGTTGGAGGAAGTCACAAAGGGATACGTCCCTTGATCGATATCGAGATAAGTGCCCTGCGCTCCCTCAAACAAAATTTCCTGTTTGGCGTCCAGCGCGTCATGAATCATCCGCGTGGTGTTCGCCACAAAGGGGGCGAGCCGACGCGCGGCTTTTCGATAATCGTCGTGGATTTTTTTGAAGGACAACCCCTTGCCGCCCAGCGCGCGGATGATGCGATTGGCATCGCGCAGGCGATCGCGCAGGCGCGTTTCAAATTTCTTTGCGTCCACCAAATCCGCCAAGCGCAGGCCCGTGCGGGCAATTTTATCGCCATACGCCGGGCCGATGCCGCGCAGCGTTGTGCCGATTTTGTTTTTGCCTTTCAGCTTCTCCGCGCACGCTTCGATCGCGCGATGGTACGGCATCACGATGTGCGCTTTGTCGCTGATAAACAGGCGGCCCTTCACGTTCACCTTGTGCCGCTTCAAACCATCCAGCTCGCGCACGAGTGACACGGGGTCAATCACCACACCATTGCCGATGATGCAGCGCTTGCGTGCGCGCAGGATCCCCGAGGGGATGAGGTGCAGCACGTATTGCTTTTTACCCACGCGCACCGTGTGGCCGGCGTTCGCGCCGCCTTGACTTCGCACCACCAAATCCGCGCGCTCGGTGAGCACGTCGATGATTTTGCCTTTGCCTTCATCGCCCCATTGGGCGCCGATCAGAATTGTATTTGC
>DQLO01000267.1 GCA_015660155.1 Verrucomicrobiota bacterium | reverse complement strand
TTAAACGTCACAATGCCGGTGAAGCTCACCAGTGAGCCGAGATCAAGAATGCGCTGCATGCTCGCCGCGTCATCCACAAAACAATGAAACTGCCCCCGCACGCGGTCGGCGTATTCCTCAAAAATTTCCAGCGTGGGTTCCAACGCGGCGCGTTGGTGAATCACGGCATTGAGTTTTAATTCCGCAGCCAACTCGAGTTGTTGGCGGAAGATTTTTATTTGCCGTTCCTTCCACGCCGCGTCGTCCGCCTCGTTGCCGCCATTACTACTGGGGAGCCGAAAGTGGTCGATGCCGGTTTCGCCAATGGCCACCACTTTGGGATGCGCGCAGAGTTCGCGCAATTCGGGGCGCACATCGTCGGGTGCTTCGGCGAGGTCATTGGGATGCCAGCCCACCACGGCATACACCGGCGCGTGCGCCTCGGCGAGGGCCACGGCGCGTTGGCTGCTTTCGAGATCGGTGCCAATGGTGATGATGCGCGTGATGCCCGCCGCCGCCGCGCGCTCGAGCAGCCCGGGGATGTCCTTCACGAAATCAGGAAAAGTCAAGTGCGCGTGGGTATCGTAAAAAGTTTCCATGTTGCCTGCGGCGGGCGCATTGTGCCGATGAAGACCGCACGCGGCAATCCCGCGCTTTGCCCATAACTCGGCCTTTACAAACCCTCAAAACGAGTGCATATTAACTCGTGAGGGGTGCAATGAATCGAATGATTTTTCCCAGGCAATTTCAATTCTATCGAGTGGCATTGCTGGCCTTTGCGCTCTGCCACGTGCCCGGCGCCACAGCGCTGGAACTTACCCGCGAGATGTTTCAAGGGCGCGATTTCAAAGCCTCCCAAGGGCGCGCGCAGTTTGCTCTTCACAAATTCAATCTCAACGCGCCGATGGCGAAGGCACTCAATTTTGGAATCGATAATCTCATCAAGGCGCATGAGACTGTTTTTTTTCCAAAGAAAATCAGCCGGAATTTCAATGTGCGCTTTCGCATTTTTGATACCTTCGAAGATTACCAAACCTACTCGCGCCTGCGTTACAAAAAAAATGTGACCAAAAGCATCCTCGGCTATTTCAGCCCCGGCGCGCGGGAAATTGTCACCTGGAAACAACAACCGCACCTCACGTGGCGGCTGGTGCCCACATTGTTGCACGAAAGCTGCCACGCGATCATGGACGAAATGTACGGCCAGTTGCCCTTCTGGATGATCGAAGGCAGCGCGGATTGGTTTGGAGAAGCCCCCGCGTGGCTGCTCAAAGGCAACGGCCTGCGTAATGACCAACACATGCGCTGGATTCGCCTCGACGAATTGCGACGCAAAAATCAACTGCCGCGCCTGCAAAATTATCTACTCACCAAGGAATACGATGACTGGGATAAAATGTTCAAGGGCAACATCGGCCAAGGCTACGATGTCGGCTGGTCGATCTTTGATTTCTTCATCAAAGCAGACCCCAAAGGCCAGGCGATGCGTTTTTTGGGTCAGGTAATCAATGACCCCAAAGTGCAACGCGCCCGCGGACGCAACGGCCAAATGGAACTGGAATTTGCCCGGGCCATCAACCGCCGCTGGCAGGGCGGCATCCCTTTACTGGAAAAAGGCTGGCACACGTGGATTTCCCTCCGCGCCGTTGAATCCCGCAAAGCCCTTAAAAAATTCCAGCAGGATCAACGCGCCAAGCAGCAAAAGCGCTGATTTTTCGGCCTCGAATTCTGGTTGCCTTCCCGGGGTTTTCTCGGTATTTTCCCGCAACCCAAACATTCCACTCAAGGATTCTTATGGCGAAACCCATTTACCACTCCAGTATCGAAGGCGCGCAGCACGGTTCCAAAGGACTCGACGGCTTTCTCGCTTTTGCAAAAGAAGCCGGCGCGACCGGCGCGCAACCGAGCAATTATATGCTCGAAGGCAAGACCGGAAAATTCACCCGGCCGCATCTCATCCGGCAAGCATTTGAAAAACACGAGCTGAAGCTCGACGGTATTTCCGGCCACTGCATGTTCTGGGTGCACACCAGCGCGTGGACGGGCACCAAAGGGCTGCGGCCGTTTGTACCGCCAGAAGTTGCGAAGCTGGCCAAGGGCAAAATCGAAGACTGGGCCGAAGATTATCTGCTGCGCTTGCTCGACCTTGCCGCAGCGTTGGACATCAAAATCCTGCCAATGTTTTGGGGCGCCTCGCACGGCTGGGAATTGGCCACCGGCTATCCGTGGGGATTCTGGGCGGGCGGCGATTTTGATTTGGTCAAGGAAGGCGAGGAACGTTTTGTCAAAAAAACCGCCAAAATTCGCGCGCACGCCAACAGCCTCGGCATTTTTCTCGCGCACGAAATCCATCCCGGCACCGCCGCCATGTGCGCGGAGGAGTTTGGTCGGCTCGTGGAAATTTGCGATGGTGATCCCTGCCTCACCGTCAATGCCGATCCCTCGCACTGCTGGGAAGGCGAGGATTGGGAAACGCGCTTCACCCATCCCGCCGTGCGCGATCGCGTGTATGCGTGCCACGTGAAAAATTTTGTGGTTCGCCCCGGCGTGCCTCTGCGCAAAATGGAAGGCAACTGGCGCAACCGCGCGATGCAGTTCACCGACCTCGGCAGCGGCGACCTCAACATGGTGCGCTACGCCGAGTTGCTCATCAACATCGGCTACCCCGCCCGCTACAATAAAATCATGGGCACCGAAACCGCCCCGCTCATCGCCGAGACCGAAAGCAACTACCGCGACCCCGACGCCACCGCCATCGAAGGCATCCAATACGTGCGGGACCACCTTTGTTTCCCCGTCGCCGAAGGCTCGTTTGAAGACGAAATGGGAGCGTAGAAAACGGCCGGTCACGCCTTTGAAGAACGGTCGCTCTGTTGCGGAGCGGCCGTTTTTTAATTATCAATTTTCAATGCTCAATTTTCAATTAAACTTGATACTTGAGCCTTCCTTGAAAATTGATCATTGACCATTGATACTTACCCTCAACCCATCCCACGCCAACCCCACCCCATCCGGCAACTTCGCATCATCCACGTCGTGGTCATAAAAATGCGTGAGATGTGTTAAATAAGATTGCCGCGCCCCAATCCGATCGGCGGCTGCGAGGGCTTCCTCGGTGGTCATATGCGTCCAGTGCGGTTGCGGGCGGAGGGCGTCGAGCACGGCCACTTCCGTGCCGCGCACGGCTTCCACCACGGCATCGGGAATCGATTTGGCGTCGGTCAAGTAAGCCAGTTTTTTTTCGCCGGCTTGTTCAAATAAAAATCCCGTGGATCCCATATCGCCGTGCGGCAAATCCACCGGCGTGATGCGCAGGTCGCCAATTTCGAAAGGGCCGTCGATGATGTTTTGTTCCGGTTTGAAATACCCCTTCTTCATTTCGCCGTCGTGAAACGAATGCGCGTGCACGCGGCGCAAGTGACCCATTGTCGACTCGTTCGCATAAATCGGCAGCGGCCCGCCTTTGATTTCACAGAACCGCCGGCAATCATCCATGCCCATAATGTGATCCGTGTGCGCGTGCGTCACCAACACCGCATCGAGCGCGCAAATGTTTTCGCGCAGACATTGCGTGCGGAAATCCGGCGCCGTGTCCACCACCAACCGCACCTCATCGGTGACCACATAAATCGAACACCGCAGCCGATGATTCTTCGGATTAGCCAAAAACTCCGGCGGATACTCCTGCCCAATCACCGGCACCCCCTGCGAAGTGCCCGTCCCCAAAAATGTAAACTCAAACGCCATACGCCCGCAGGAATGCCCGAATGCGCCGGTGAACACAATTTTATTTTCCCGCAGGCACAGCGTCTGTTTCCAGCAAAACTCCGGGCCGACTATCCGCCAATCTCAACAATTTCAAGGCCGCGCCACTGGGCTGACGCACGCCTCGTTCCCAGCTGATAGCTGTCGACTTCGGCACATTCAGCAAAATCGCAAACACCGCCTGGCTCACCCCCAGCCGCTGCCGCAACGCCGCCACCTGCCTCGCCGCCATTGGGGCCAGCGGCTCCGGCAAGGGCAATTCCACTGTTCGCAGCGTCATTTTCTTTTCGCCGGTGGTATGCTTTGCAAAGGCCTCCACACGCGCCAACAACTCGTCTGCGTTAAATTCAATTTCATTTTTCATAAGTTTGTTTAATCACTCGCACTACCTGCGCCAATCGTTTGGCCTGCTCTGGTTTCAGATTCGCCTGCCGCGCCTTCGTGTACAGCATGAACAACACAATCGTTTGTGCCGCCTCCAAGTGCAGATAAATCACACGCGCCCCACCCGACTTGCCACGGCCCACTAATTTCATACGCGCCTTGCGTAGCCCATTCGTCCCGCGCATCACCTCGCCAAGTTTTGGATTCTGCAGCAGTTCATTTTGAAACTCCCGCAACTCCCGCAACTCCTCATCACCGGCCGCACATCCGCCGTGAACCCTGGCAACTCGACGAACTCCATGAACAGCATCCGAGTAATATAACACCATGTATCACACTTGTCAACCCCACCGCCCACAACTTTTTCTTCCTGCCACACCTCTTTTCCCCACAATGCCCGCGCATGTTGGACACGCTTCGGATTCGGAATCTGGCTTTGGTCACGGACCTCACTTTGGAGTTGGGGGCCGGTTACAATGCGATTAGTGGCGAGACGGGCGCGGGCAAGTCCATCCTCATCGGCGCGTTGAATCTTGTGCTTGGCGAGCGCGCTGACCGCACGCTTATCCGCGCCGAGGCTGACCAATGCACCGTCGAGGCCGCGTTCGATGTGGCGACGCTCGATGCTCCGTTGGCGGAATTTTTGGAGACGCACGGGCTGGAGCCGTGTGAGGAAAATCAGCTTTTGCTCAAGCGCACTTTCACGGCGGCGGGAAGCAACCGCCAATTCGTCAATGGCACCGCCACCACGCTCGTCGTGCTCAAGCAAATTGGCGAATGGCTCGTGGACGTTCACGGCGCGCACGACCACCAATCGCTGCTGCACCCCGCGCGCCAGCTCGACATCCTCGATGCCTTTGGCGGTTTGCAAACCGTGCGCGATGCCTTCGCCGAATTGATGCGCCGCCGCGCGGAGATTGAAAAGGCCAAGGCCGACCTCGTGGTCGACAAAGCCACTTACGCGCAGCAACTCGATTTGCTGCGGTTTCAAGTGAATGAAATTTCCGATGCCGCGCTGAACGCCGCCGATGAGGAAAACCTCGATGCCAATTACCAACGCGCCAGCAACGGCGCGCGCTTGCTTGAGCTGTGCCAAAGCGCGCGGCAGCTCGTCAGCGAAACGGAAGGCTCGCTGCTCGACCGCTCCGGCGAGCTCGGCCGAGTGCTCGCCGATTTGCAACAGGTTGATGAAGCCGCCGCCACGCTTGTCGATCTGCACGAACACGCCCGCGCCAACTTGCAGGAACTGCAAACCGAACTCACCGCCTACGCCGACCGCGTGGACATCGACCCCGCCCAACTCCACGCGCTCGAGGAACGCATCAACCTCACCCAATCCCTCAAGCGAAAATACGGCGGCAGCATCGAAGCCGTTATCGAGTTCGGCGAACAAGCCGCCAATAAACTCGCCGTGCTCGAAAGCCGTGACGAGGAATTAGTGCGCTTGAATTCTGAGTTGGAAAAACTGGAGACCGAAATTTTATCCGCCGGCAAAAAACTTTCCGCCCAACGCAAAAAACTCATCCCCAAACTCACCCAAGCCGTCACCCTCCATTTGAACGACCTCGGCTTCGCCCAAAGCCAGATCGACGTCGCCCTCACCACCACGGCCGCCGCCGCCGAGGCCAAGGCGACTGGACTCGACACCATCGAATTCCAATTCGCCCCCAACCCGGGTGAGCCCGCGCGGCCGCTGCGCGCCATTGCCTCCTCCGGCGAACTCGCCCGCGTGATGCTCGCGCTCAAGACCGTGCTTGCCGCCGAGGATTCCATCCCCGTTTTGATTTTCGACGAAGTCGACGCCAACATCGGCGGCGAAACCGCCCACGCCGTCGGCGAGCGTATGCGGCAAATCGCTGACCAACGCCAAGTGCTTTGCATCACCCACCTCGCCCCCGTCGCCGCTTTGGCGCAGACGCATTACGTCGTCAGCAAAGCTGTCATCGACGGCCGCACCGAATCGAACATAACCCCCCTCGACGCCCACGCCCGCGTCGAAGAACTCGCCCGAATGCTCGGCGGCAAATCCACCGCCGCCCGCAAGCACGCGGAGGAGTTGTTAAGGTGATTTTTTACCACAGAGGCACAGACAACACAGAGGTGAAACCAACGGACTCGCAAGCTCGTCCCTCCAACGCGCCTCAAATGGAGGGACGAGCTTGCGAGTCCGCGTACAAACAAAACCTCTGTGCTCTCTGTGCCTCTGTGGTTAATTTGAACAATCCACGAAATCACAGCGTCTCCCTCGAAAGCTTGATTGAATCTGAAATTGGACTATTCTTTTGGCATGAACGGTTTTCGACTGACGATGGCTTTGTGCGTGGCAGCGGGCAGCACTTGGGCCGCGCCGGTGGAGTTTAACCGCGATGTGCGGGCGATTTTGTCGAAGAACTGCTTTGCGTGTCATGGGCAGGACGCGAAGAAGCGAAAGGGGAAGCTGCGGATGGATACTTCGGAAGGCGCGTTCGCTTCCAAAAAAGGGGTGGCGGCGATTGTGGCGGGGAATGTTTCGGAAAGCGAATTGTGGGCGCGGATCAATTCGGAGGATCCGGATGAAGTGATGCCGCCGCCGGAATCGAAAAAATCCCTCACCGATGAAGAGAAGCAAACGCTCAAACGTTGGATCGAACAGGGGGCAAAGTACGAAAAGCATTGGGCGTTCATTGCGCCGAAGAAATTAAAAGTGCCCGTGGGTGCCGGCAATCCGATTGATGCGTTTTTGCAACGGCGTTTGGCGAAGGAAGGCTTGAAGCCCGCGCCCTTGGCGAAGCCGGAAATTTTGGTGCGGCGGGTGTATCTTGATTTGACGGGACTGCCGCCGACGCCGAAAGAGTTGGATGCGTTTCTGGCGAATCCATCGCTGGAAAAACTCATCGATGATTTGATGCAGCGCCAAACGTACGGCGAGCACATGGCGCGCTATTGGCTGGACCTCGCGCGCTACGCAGACACGCACGGGCTGCACTTGGACAACGAGCGGTCGATGTGGCCGTACCGCGATTGGGTGGTGCGGGCGTTTAATCAAAACCTGACTTTCGATAAATTCACGCGCTGGCAATTGGCTGGTGATTTGTTGCCCAAGCCCACGCTCGATCAACAGATCGCCTCCGGGTTCAATCGTTGCAACGTGACCACCGGTGAGGGCGGCAGCATTACGGCAGAATGGATTTACCGCAACGCAGTCGATCGCACCTCGACAGCGGTTGAGGTTTGGATGGGGATGACAGCAGGTTGCGCAGTGTGTCACGACCACAAATTTGACCCGCTCTCTACAAAGGAATATTACTCGATGTATTCCTTTTTCCACAGTGCGGCTGACCCGGCGCTGGATGGGAACAAAATCAACACACCGCCGGTTCTGAAGGTGCCACGACCGGGTGATGAGGAACGGCTGGCGGAGTTGGACGTTAAAATCAAGCAGGTGGATCAACGCATCGCCCAAATGGTCGCCAAAATTAAATACGTTGAGCCCGCCGAATTACCAAATCCACCCAAGCCGACTACCAAGGAGACGGTCTGGATTGAAGATGCCGTGCCTGCTAAGGCCGTCGTACAAACTTCGGCGAGCGCTTCAGCTTGGAAATTTGTGGTTAAGCCGGAACCGGTTTACAGCGGAGCCAAGTCAACTTTACTTGAGGCTAAAGGCCTTAGACAGGTGGTCTTCACGGGAGTCAATCCGCCACTGGTTATCGAAAAGAGTGCTAAACTATTCACTTATGTTTACCTAGATACCCTAAATCCGCCCAAGCAGATCATGCTGCAGTTCAATAACGGCAATTGGGAACATCGGGCTTACTGGGGTGGGGACCACATTGATTGGGGTAAGGTTAAAACCGGCAGTCGCAAGCACATGGGCAATTTGCCTGAAACCGGTAAGTGGGTGCGACTGGAAGTTGATCCGGTTACGGTGAGTTTAAAGCTGGGTGAAAAGCTCAATGGCTGGGCATACACACAGTACGATGGAAAGGTGTATTGGGATAAGGGCGGTATTTTTTCCACCGTCAATCCAGCCGCTGATCCGGCCTATTCCTGGAAGATTTGGAAAAGCCAAAAGATTAATGAGCGCAATAAGGATTTGAACGATACGTTGCGCAAATTCATAAAGAATAAGACGATTGATAAATGGACGGATGCGGAGGAAAAGAAACTTAAACAGCACTGGCTCGGCAGCGTGTACAAGGGCGCTAGTAAGCAACTTAAGCCAATCAATGATGAAAAGGCCAAGCTGGTTGCTCAGCAGGATAGTATTCGTAAGAACAAAGCCGTTACCTTTGTTATGGCTGATCTTCCCAAACCCCGTCAGAGCTTTGTGATGCTTCGTGGCCAGTACGATCGGCCGGGAGAAAAAGTAAGCCGCAATGTGCCGGCGTTTTTGCCGCCGCTGCCGGCCAAGCCAAAGGAGCGCGATTACAACCGGCTCGATTTCGCCAACTGGCTGGTGGACGGCAAGCACCCGCTCACCGCGCGCGTGGCAGTCAACCGCATTTGGCAACAATTCTTCGGCGTGGGCCTCGTGAAAACCAGCGCGGACTTCGGCACGCAGGGCGAACTGCCGATGCATCCGGAATTGCTCGATTGGCTGGCGGTGCAATTTGTGGAGGACGGCTGGGATGTACAACGGCTCGTGAAGCGCATTCTCACCAGCCACGCCTATCGGCAAAGCTCGCGCACGACTCCGGCGTTGCTAAAAAAAGATCCGGAAAACCGATTGCTCGCACACGCGCCTCGTTTCCGGCTGGATGCCGAAGTGCTCCGCGATCAAGCGCTCAGTCTCAGCGGGCTGCTTGTGCTCACCGCCGGCGGGCGTGGCGTGCGACCGTATCAGCCGCCCAACATTTGGGAGCCGGTCGGGTTTGCCTCCAGCAACACGCGCAACTACAAACAGGGCAAGGGCGACGATCTTTACCGCCGCAGCATTTACACATTCTTGAAACGCACCGCGCCGGCTCCGTTCATGACCAGTTTTGATGCGCCCAGCCGCGAGCAAAGCTGCACCGTGCGCAGCCGCAGCAACACACCGATGCAGGCGCTGCAGCTGATGAACGACGTGCAACACGTCGAGGCCGCGCGCAATTTGGCCCAGCGAATTCTCAATGGCGGCGGCGCGGATGATGCCGCGCGCATTCGATG
>DQLO01000174.1 GCA_015660155.1 Verrucomicrobiota bacterium | reverse complement strand
CGGCTCGGCCGCTTTTTCTTCGGGCTCAGCTTCGGCTTCCGGCTCGGCTGCCTTTTCTTCAGGCTCAGCTTTGGCTTCCGGCTCGGCGGCGGCTTCCTCTTTGGGGGCTTCAGCTTCGGGAGCGGCGTTCTCGGCAGGCGTAAGTCCGGCGGCATCGAATGCGTGTTCGAGGGCCACGAGATCTTCGCCGGGCTTGAGTTGGTCCAGCTGCTCGGCTGCGCGCTGGAGCTGATCTTCGTCGTACTCGGCGGCCTTGATGGAGAGGCCGATTCGGCGGTCGCTCTTGTCGATCTTAATGACGCGCGCTTTGACTTCCTGGCCGACCTCGAGGGCGCTTTTGATTTTCTCCACGCGCTCTTCGCTGATTTGCGAAATGTGCACGAGTCCGTCCATTTCATTTTCCAGCCCCACAAACGCGCCGAAGCTGGCGAGCTTGGTGACCTTGCCGGTGACGAGATCGCCCACTTTGTAAACGGTATCGATCTGATCCCACGGATCGTCGCCGAGCTGTTTGATGCCGATTGAGATGCGTTGGTTTTCGCGATCCACTTCGAGTACGCGGGCTTCGATTTCGTCGCCCTTCTTGAGCAGCTCGGAGGGGTGATTGATTTTTCGGGTCCAGGAGAGGTCGCTCACGTGGATCATTCCGTCGAGGCCTTCCTCGAGTTCCACGAACGCGCCGTAGCTGGTGAGGTTGCGGACTTTGCCCTTTACGGTGGTGCCGGGGGCGTACTTGTCGCCGGCGGCATCCCACGGATTGTCGTCGAGCTGGCGGATGCCGAGGCTGATCTTCTGCTCGTCTTTGTTGACGCCCAGCACCATCGCCTCGATCTCCTGGCCTTTCTCCAACACCTCGGAAGGTTTGGTGTGTTTTTTGGTCCACGAAAGTTCGGTGACGTGCACGAGGCCTTCCACGCCCGGCTCGAGCTCCACAAATGCGCCGTAGGAAACGAGGTTGACGACCTTGCCCTTGATGGTGGTGTTGACCGGATACTTGCTCTCGATGAGTTCCCATGGGTTTTGGGATTTCTGCTTGAGGCCGAGGGAGACGCGCTCCTTTTCCTTATTGATGTCCAGCACCACCACGTCCACCTCTTCGCCCACGGTGACCATCTCGCTCGGGTGATTGATGCGACCCCAACTCATGTCGGTGATGTGCAGCAAGCCGTCGAGACCGTCGAGGTCGATGAACGCGCCGAAGTCGGTGATGTTTTTCACCACGCCCTTGCGGACGTCGCCGGGGGTCATGTGGCCGAGCATCTCCGCGCGCTTGGCGGAGCGTTCCTCCTCGATCAACTCGCGTCGGCTGAGCACGATGTTCTGCCGCTCCATATTGAGCTTCACGATTTTGAATTCATACTTTTGGCCCACCAACGCCTTGAGATCCTTGGGCGGTATGATGTCCACCTGCGAGCTGGGCAGAAACGCCTCCACGCCGATGTTGACGATCAGGCCACCCTTCACAATCTCCTTGATGCGGCCGGTGATCACGCCGCCTTCCTCGCAAATGGAATTGATTTTGTCCCAGTTCTTTTTGAACTCCGCGCGCTCGTGGCTGAGTTCCACCATACCCTCGCGGTTTTCGAGCACCTCGATGAGCACCTCGATCTTGTCGCCCACCACCGGCTGGTTGTCCTCGTCAAATTCATTCAACGACACTGATCCCTCGCTCTTAAAATTGATATTTACGAGCACTTCCTTGGATCGAATCTCGATGACTTCTCCCTCAATAATTTCGCCCTCCACAAAGCTAATCGTGCTTTGCTTCATGGCTTCTTCCATCGTCAGCATTGGCTGTTTCCTCTTTGGATAACCGATCCCAGAACGGGAACGGTTTCTGGATGACCTACCCCGAAAAAGGGTTGGCTTCAGAATACCCGCGGTTTTTCAGGGAAAAAATGCCCCTTGTCCCGCAGGATTTTGGTTAATAACGTGTTAACATCTCGTGGCCGCCCTTGCGACTTTTGCACTCACAAAAGTCAGGCGGACGGGGAAGATACGCCTCCCACAAGGCATTGCAAGCGAAAATGTGAAGAAAAATGCTCGCCGTCAAATCGCGGTTTTATCCCACCAAATCCAGTAAAGCGCCCGCCACCGCATCATCCACCCGCTCCATCATCCGCGCCAACTGCGCCTCATGCCGCGCCGTGAGCTGCTGCACCTGCGAATCGACGCCCGAGAGTCGCGTCGAATAATCCAGCCGCGCCAAAGCATTCCCGCGCACTTGCTGCGCCGAATGCGATACCGAAGTTATCCCGGGGAATTCCATCATCCATGATTCGGGCCCGCCGCGATCCATCGCGACGGTGAACACTTAATAATACTATCGGCAGCCGACCCCGCAACTTAAGGCGAATCCTCCAGCACCGGCGGCAGCCCTTCTTCCTCCTGAGCCAATTGCTCCGCGTACGCGCTGGCCAAAATCAACTGCGCGTGCTGCCGCAACTCCTCCGAAGGCCCAGGGCGTTCGCCGCCAAAAAAATGGATCGCATTCTTGACGAGATAATAAGGCGTGCCAAAAATTCCCCACGGAATACCCCACCAACCCAGAAACAGGCAATAGAGCGAATCCTTGAACTGTTCCTTCCGCGCACACGAACGGCAGGTCACGTGGGTTTGCGTGGAAAAGTTTGTGATCACCAACGCCGACCAAATACGGTGGGATTGATAAATCTCCACCGGTCCGAACTTCTGGCAACTGGGGCAATTGCCATGATGAATTTCTCGCGCCACCTCCAAAACCTCCTCGGCCGGAATCTGCGCGGCCCATTGCATGAATGCCGGGTTCTCCGCGCAGTCGTTGTTGCAAAACCGCAACTCCCCATCCTGAACTCCGCCGAACAGGATAAACGTGTCGCAATAATTACAGCTCGCCATGCCGCAGAATTTAAGAAAATTACTTTCCTAATTCAACCCCTATCAAACCGTCCGCCCGAATTTTTTTTCCAGCTCCGGGTAGCTCATCTCAATCAAAGTCGGTCGGCCGTGCGGGCAGGTGTACGGCATCGTGCAGTGGCGCAAATCTTCGAGCAGCTTTTCCAGCTCGGGGCCGGCGAGGGCGTCGTTGGCTTTAATGGCTTGGCGGCAGACGGTCATGATCACCATCGCTTCGCCGAGGCGCATCGAGTTTACGCCTTGGCCGACGGACTTGAGTTCGTCGATCAATGAAAGAACAAAGTTTTTCGTGTCCTTCACTTTCACGAAGGGCGGCAGCGCATCGAGCAGAAAGGTGCGCTCGCCAAACGCGCTGATGCCCACGCCAAGGCGGCTGAGCGTTTCCACTTGTTCCGCCACAAACTGCGCATCGGTTGCCGACAATTCTACTGTCTCCGGCAGCAGCAATTTTTGCGAAGCCGTTTCCTCGCGCTGCATTTGTTCCAACAATTGCTCGTACAACACGCGCTCGTGCGCCGCGTGTTGATCCATCAAAACCAGCCCGCGGTCGGATTCGAGCACGACGTAGAGCTTGCCGACGACGCCGAGGATTTTTAGCGGAACTTTGAGCAACGGCTGCGCCGGTTGCGGTTGAGGGTTGAGAGTTGAGGGTTGAGGGACGATGGGTTTGGCGTTTTCTTTGTGGATGGGCGCGGGTGGGGTGGCGAAGCCCATGTCCAGTGGCTTTTGTTCCACTAACGGTTCCGCCGACACATCCGTGGCCTCCAACCCAAAATCTCCCGAAACGGCAGATTCTATCTCCTGACCTCTGACTCCTAACTCCTGCGAGTGAAAACTCGCAAGCCCTTTCTGCACCGCATCCGCCACAAACCGCCGCACCTCCCGCTCGCGGTGAAATTTTACTTCCCGCTTGGCGGGGTGAATGTTCACGTCCACTTCGCTCGGT
>DQLO01000365.1 GCA_015660155.1 Verrucomicrobiota bacterium | reverse complement strand
GCAAATCAAAATGCTCGCCGCCCAACCGCGCCAGTATCGCCTCGCCATCAGCCTCCACGGAGCCACCGATGAAGTGCGCGACCGCATCATGCCGATTAACCGAAAGTATCCCTTGGCCAAACTCACCGCCGCCGCCGAGGAATATCAACAAGCCAAAAGCGGCAAGCTCACGCTCGAATACATTCTCATCGCTGGCGTGAACGACGCCCTCGACCAAGTCGCACCACTCGCCGAACTCGCCCATCGCCTCCGCGCCAAAGTGAATCTCATCCCATACAACCACGTCGACGGCCTCGAATGGAGTCGCCCCGGCGACGCCACCCAAGACGCCTTCCACGAGGCATTAATTTCTCACGGCACCCTCACCACTCTCCGCCGCGAAAAAGGCCACGACATCGACGCCGCCTGCGGCCAACTCCGCCTCCGAACCGAAAAAGAATTGGCCTCGACGTGAGGAGCGAAAGGGTTAACATCCCGAATGGATATGAAGAAGGCGAAGAGGATTTATAATCGGATCAAGCATTTTAAAGGAATGACCGATTCAGAAAAGTGGTTGTAAGCCCAATTGCTTGCCGCCACACCGGATGAACGATGGCGTTGGAGCAGGAGGCTGGGTACTTGGCTTTGTTCCGCATGACAAGAGGGAGGAATACTTAAAATGGTTAGAGACAAATTGATTGTGCAAAACTGTTCCACACATTTTTAACTCGTGATTGCGTTGCTGGATTATGGCGCGGGCAATGTCCGCAGTGTGCAGAAGGCGTTGACGGCGGCTGGCGGCGAGGTGCGGTTGGTGGCCTCGCCCGAAGAGGTGGCGCGGGCGGATGCGGTGGTGCTGCCGGGCGTGGGTGCGTTTGATGATTGTGTGAACGCGATGCAACGGCAGGAGTTGTTTGGCGCGGCGAAAGATTTTATTGGCACGGGGAAACCGTTCCTCGGGATTTGCGTGGGCTATCAGGCGTTGTTCGAAAAGAGCGAGGAGTTCAATTCGTGTGCGGCGGGCTTGGGCGTTTTTGGTGGGAGTGTGGTGCGGTTTGCGGAGAATGGAATCAAGGTGCCGCAGATCGGCTGGAATGAAGTGGAGTTTGAAAAACCGGAGTGCCCCATTCTGAAGGGCATTGAATCGGGCAGTCATTTTTATTTCGTGCACAGCTATTTCCCGAAGCCTGCGGACGACTCCATTGTGGCCACGCGCACGACTTATGGCGAAACCTTCGCCTCGGCGGTTTGGCGCGACAATGTGTTTGCCACGCAATTCCATCCGGAAAAAAGCCAAAAATTGGGTCTGAAACTGCTGCAAAACTTTGTTGGGCTTGCCTGACGCGCGCGCGATTGCTACAGTTCGCGCAACCAAAAAATTATGGCTTACGAACTCCCTGAACTCCCGTACGCGCACGACGCGTTGGAACCCCACATTGATGCGCAGACGATGGAAATCCATCACGGCAAGCATCACGCCACCTACATCGCCAAGCTCAACGCGGCTCTCGAGGGGCACGACGATCTTGCCGGCAAAAGCGTCAACGACCTCGTCAGCGATCTCGATGCCGTGCCCGAAGAAATCCGCGGTGCCGTGCGCAACCACGGCGGCGGTCACGCCAACCATTCGCTTTTCTGGACCATCATGGGCCCCGGCGGTGGTGGCGAACCCGCTGGCGCGCTTGCGGAAGCCATCGGGGCGGAACTTGGCGGGATGGATTCGTTCAAAGAAAAATTTGAAGCCGCCGGCGCCACGCGTTTTGGCAGTGGCTGGGCTTGGCTGTGTGTGAAGGCCGACGGCGGTCTGTGTGTTTGCAGCACGGCCAATCAAGACACGCCGCTGATGGAAGGCCGCACGCCCATTCTCGGTTGCGACGTGTGGGAGCACGCCTATTATTTGAAATACCAAAACCGTCGCCCCGATTATCTTAAGGCATTTTGGAGCGTGGTGAATTGGGATGCCGTGGGCGAAAATTACACGGCAGCCAAGGGCTGAGTTTTCTAACAATGATAAACACGATGGGCAGGATTTATTTCCTGCCCATTTTTTATGTTAGATATTTGTTTGGCAATTCTGCTCCCGCCACAAAACTAAGCTGGGCAATGTCGCACATTTGGTAAACGTGGATTCGGAAATCGGGGCAAGTGCTCACGAGGCAATAGGCATCGGTGGGCGTGAATTTATGCTCATCAACAAGCCATGCCATAAGGTGTTTGATGGCGGTGTCCACCGCTACTTCGAGCGGACGGGCGGCTTGGGTGGCAATGATTGATTCGGGCTTTTCGATGCGGAGGAAAGGTATTTTCTTTTGCTTAATGACCTCGAACCGCAAGCGAACGGTGCCGCAAGTTTCGGCAGCGGTTCCGGTGTATTCGGTGTCCCCTTGGCTGGCGTGAAGATCGCCCAAATAAAAAAGCGCGCCCTCGTGATACACCGGCATCAAAATCCGATTGCCCGGAGCCACGTCGCGAATATCAAGGTTGCCGCCCCACGGACCTTGGCCGTCAATGCTGGTGCGCACCTCGCGATCGGGCGCCACGCCGAGGGTGCCAATGAAGGGGGTGATGGGCCATGAAATGGATTCAGTAAACTGCAGCGTGCCGTCCACGGTGGTGCCACTCGGGCCGGGCGTGTGCGGAAAAATTTTGGTGGTGTATTCGCCGGATAACTCTAGCCAACGCGTGCTTTCGCCGAGCGGCCCCCGTTTGGGGCCGATGGCGCACCATGAATACTCAGCCACTTCGATTTCATCAATGCATGCGACCAGCACGTCGCCACGCTCGACGCCTTCCACAAAAACCGGTCCCGCAATCGGATTGGCCATCGGCGGCATGCGGTCAAAGCCCGGGCGATTAGCGGGAATAGCTTTGTCCTCGGGTGTCTTGAAAAAGCCGGTGCTGGCATCCCACGTTTCGATTTCAAAAACTTCGCCGGGCTGGACGCGCAGCAGAGGTTCATCTCGCCAATCGAAGGCGAATTTTTTGGCCAGGTCGCGCGGGATTTTTTGCATGCCGGTTATCGAATGGGTTTCGGTCGGTTCTTGTATTTTTCGTAAAGGCGGGTGTGGCGGCTTTGGAGGCTGATTTTTTTGCCGGCGATCCACATGTATTTTACGTTGGCGCGGATGTCGAAGATGTCGCCATCCACCGCGATGAAGGTGGCTTCTTTTTTTGGGGTGAGAGAACCAAGGCGGTCGGCCACGCCGAGCATTTGGGCGGGATGCAGAGTGAGACTGCGCAAGGCGGCTTCGCGGGGCAATCCGTAAGCCATTGATTGCGCGGCGGCGTAGACGATGTTCCGCACGCGGGAAGCGCCCCACGAACCCATCGGCTCGCTGTGGGCGACTTTCACGCCGGCTTTGTGGAGGATGCCGGCGGCGCGGAAGTGGATGTCGTGCGGGTC
>DQLO01000103.1 GCA_015660155.1 Verrucomicrobiota bacterium | reverse complement strand
CGCATCGAAGGGCAGGGGGATGCCCCAGGTGAGGCGTTCCTTGGGGCGGCTGATGCAGAGGTCCTCGAGGGTTTCGTTTTTGAGGAAGCCGAGCATTTCGTTGCGGCGGTTGTCGGGCGCAATGAAGTCGGGGTTAGCCTCAATGTGGTCGATGAGCCACTGCTGATGTCGGCCAAGCTTGAAATAGTAGTTCTTCTCCCGAAGTTCCTGCACCTCGCCGTAGAGGGGGTCGAAATTGCCGTCGGCGTCGCGGTCTTTGTCGGTGAGAAAACTCTCCTGTTTGGCGGAATAAAAACCGACGTACTCATCCTGATAAAACTCATCGGCGTCATAAAGCTGTTGGAGGATTTCGCAGACGACGGCTTGGTGGCGCGCATCGGTGGTGCGGACAAAGTCGTTGTTGGAGATGCCGAGTTTTTTGACGAATGCCTGCCAGTCATTGGCCAGTTCGTCGCAGTAGGTTTGGGAATCCTTACCGGCGGCCTCGGCGGCTTGCTGTACTTTTTGGCCGTGCTCATCAAGGCCAGTGAGGTAAAACGCCTCCTCGCCAAGGCACCGCCGCGCGCGAACGATGACGTCGGTGATGATCTTCTCGTACGCATGCCCGAGGTGTGGCTGGCCATTGACGTAATCGATGGCGGTGGTGATGTAAAACGTTTTGCTCAAGGGCGGCTAGTTGTAGCGAAGGGCGGGGGAACAGGCAAGACAGCACTATTTTATCGCCATTTGCCCGCAAATTTGGCATGGAAAGCCGATGCGATTTTGGAGTTTTTTACTGGCACTGACTTGGGCGCTCACTTTGCCCACGCTTTCCACTGCCCAAAACAAGCCGAAGAAACCGAAGCAAAAGAAGCCGGCGGAGAGACGCACGAAGTGGGACGACATGGATATCGGCCCCTTTCAAGCGTACGGCGTGGAAACGAAACTCAACGGCAAACTCTGGCGACCCGCGCTCAAGGGCCTCAACATCAAGCTCGGCCCCAACGCCTCGGTGTGTTTCGACACCGAACGACTGCGCATGGCCGCAAGCTGGACAGGCGGTTTCCTCAAGCTCCCCACCGGCCGTGATGGCCTGGAAGGCGTGCCGAAGATTGTTGGCACGCTGGCGCTCCACACGCCCATGACCCCCGGTTGGGCGGGCCCCAAGGGAGAATGGGGCGAGCCGACTCCGCCCATTCTTAAAGGCAATGACGTGTACTCGATGGGGCCGCTCCCGCGCGAGTGGGCGAAGTGGCGCGGGCATTACACGCACGGCGATCGCGTGGTGCTCTCGTATTCGGTCGGAGCATCGAGCGTGTTGGAGTGCCCCGGTTTCGCGGGTGGCATTTTTACTCGCCAATTTGAAATCACCCGCAGCCCGGCCAAAAGCCCGATGAGTTTGCTGGTGTGCGAAGTGACGGGCGCGCAAGACAAAGTGGATGGCAAAGTGGCCACGCTGGAAAAAGATGGCGTGGTAACGGGCGCGGCCGTCATCGGCGCGGGAGTGGAATTGAAAATCCAAGGCGACCGCATCATCGCCAAGGTGAAATCACTGCAACCCACTAGTCAATTTCTAATTGGAACCTGGAGCGGGTCGAAGGCGGAGGTGAACAAGCTGATTCAGTTTTCGCAATCGAAAATAAAACTCCAAGCCCTGAAAAATCTCACCCAGGGCGGTAAGCCAAAGTGGGGCAAACCCGTCACCACCCGCGGCCGGTTGGGGCTGGTGCCCGGCGCGTACGTGGTGGACACGATCACCGTGCCCGAGCAGAACCCGTGGAAATCGTGGATTCGCTGTAGTGGGTTTGGCTTTTTCAAGGACGGCACCACGGCGGCGATGTGCTCGGTGACGGGCGATGTGTGGATTGTCAGCGGCATTAACGAGAGCCTCAAGGAACTGAAATGGCGGCGCTATGCCACGGGCCTCTTTCAGCCGCTCGGCCTCAAGATTGTCGACGAGCAGGTTTATGTGCTCGGCCGCGACCAAATTACCCGTTTCCAAGATTTGAACAAAGACGGCGAGGCGGACTTTTACGAGAACTTCAACAACGACATTTCCATCAGCAACCATTACCACGAGTTTTGCCTGAACCTCAGCACCGATCCGGCGGGGAATTTTTATTTCATCAAGGGCGGCAACCTCCGCCAAGCCACCGTGCCGCATCACGGCTGTCTCGTAAAAGTCAGCAAAGACGGCAGCCAACTCGAGATCGTCGCCACCGGTCATCGCGCGCCCAACGGGATGAGCGTGGGCCCCAAGGGCGAACTCACCAGCGCCGATAACGAAGGCAATTGGGTGCCCGCCTCGCGCGTAAATCTCGTGAAGCCCGGCGGCTTTTACGGCCACGTCTACACCGCCCACCGCAAACAGGTGCCCACCGATTACGACAAGCCGCTTCTGTGGCTGCCGCATCAAGTCGATAACTCCAGCGGCGGCCAAGTGTGGGTCACCAGCGAAAAGTGGGGGCCTTTCAAGGGCGACCTGCTGCATCTCTCCTACGGCAAGAGCAGTCTCTTCAAAGTGATGAAAGAGGAAATCAACGGCCAATGGCAGGGCGGCGCGGTGCGGTTTCCGTTGCGCTTTGATTCCGGCATCATGCGTGGTCGTTTCAATCCCCACGACGGCCAGCTTTACGTCGTGGGCTTGCGTGTCTGGCAAAGTAACGGCGCGCGCTTCGGCGCATTCCATCGCGTGCGTTACACCGGCAAACCGGTTCACATGCCCACGCAAATCAAGGTGCAAAAAAACGGCCTCGCCGTAACCTTCACTAATCCGCTCGACGCGGTGAGCGCCGTGGATGACCAAAACTGGGCCGTCGACCAATGGAATTATCAGTGGACCAAGAATTACGGATCCAAAATGTATTCCATCAAGGACCCCGCCAAAGTGGTGGGCGACAAAAAACAAGGCGAATTCGGCGGTGACGTTATTGCAATTCAAAGCATCAAACTTTCCGCCGACAAGAAAACCGTCTTCATCGAAATCGCCGG
>DQLO01000124.1 GCA_015660155.1 Verrucomicrobiota bacterium | reverse complement strand
GCCGCCGAGTTGGAGCGTTTGGTGGACAGCGGCGAGTGCGCCTGCGCGTTTTCGTTGTTCCCGACGGACATTGAAGACTTGATGGCGATTGCCGATGCCGACGAATTGATGCCGCCCAAGAGCACTTGGTTTGAACCGAAGTTGCGTGACGGCTTGTTTTGTCACATAATCTGATTTTACGAATATGAAAATTGTACTCGCCTATTCCGGAGGGCTCGACACCTCGGTGTTGCTCACGTGGCTCAAGGAAAAATACAACGCCGAAATCATCGCCTTCTGCGCGGATGTCGGCCAGGAAGAAGAGCTGCGCGGCCTCAGGCAAAAAGCCAAGCGCACCGGCGCGTCGAAAATGTACATCGACAATCTGCAGGACGAATTCGCGCGCGATTTCATTTATCCCATTATGCAAGCCGGCGCGATTTATGAGGACCAATATTTCCTCGGCACGAGCATCGCCCGCCCGCTCATCGCCAAACGGATGGTGGAAATCGCCCGCAAAGAAAAAGCCCACGCCATCGCCCATGGCGCCACCGGCAAAGGCAACGACCAAGTCCGCTTCGAGCTGACGGCGGCCGCGCTCGCGCCGGATCTCGACATCATCGCCCCGTGGCGAATGGCTGAATTCCGCGCGGAATTTTCCGGCCGCAAAGAGATGATTGCGTATTGCCGCAAACACAAAATCGACGTTGAAGCCAGCGCCAAGAAACCGTACTCGATGGACCGCAATCTCCTGCACATTTCGTATGAAGCCGGCATTTTAGAGGACATTAATTTCGACGCATTCGCGCCGAAAAACAAAGGGATGTTCAAGCTGTCCGTGTCGCCCGAGGACGCGCCGAACAAGCCTGAGCACGTGACGCTCGATTTTGAAAAAGGTAATTGCATCGCCGTAAACGGCAAAGCGCTCTCGCCGCTCGGCGTGATGCGCAAGCTCAACAAGCTCGGCGGCAAACACGGCATCGGCCGCGTGGATATTGTGGAGAACCGTTTCGTGGGAATGAAGAGTCGTGGCGTGTACGAGACGCCCGGCGGCGCGATTTTGCATTTCGCCCATCGCCAAATCGAGACCATCACGCTCGACCGCGAGGTGATGCACATTCGCGATTCGCTCATCCCGAAATACAGCGACCTCGTTTACAATGGTTTTTGGTACGCGCCCGAGCGCGAGATGTTGCAGGCGCTTGTCACCGAAAGCCAACGCAACGTAACCGGCACGGTTAAAGTAAAACTCTACAAAGGTAATCTCATGACCTCCGGCCGCCAATCGCCCGTGAGCCTTTACAACCCCGACATTGCCACGATGGAAGCCGACCCCACCGAAGCGTACAACCAAGACGACGCCACCGGCTTCATCAACTTAAACGCGCTGCGATTAAGAGTGCGCGCTAAAGTGCAGGGAAAGCGGCGGCGAAAATAATTATCGCTTCGCGGGCAACTTCACTTGCGCGCTGACATTCGTGATGCCCGCCACGCGCGCGGTGTCACGGGCGGTGACGACGGCCCCGAAGGGGGCGGCTTTGTCGGACTGGATGATGAGGGTGACGTCCGGCTTCTCAGCGGCACGGGCGCGGAAGATGCGTTCCATTTCAAAGGTGGTCACCACTTTGCCGGCAATTTCCCAATGGGGTGGCAGAGCTTTGATTTGGATAGTGAGTGGGCCGTCGCCGGCGGCGGTGAGGTCTTGCGTGCGCGAGTCGGGCAGGGCGAGGTCGATGGCGGGGAGGCGATCCTTGAAGGTGGTGCTGACCACGAGAAAAATCAAAACCACCATCAACACATCAATCAGCGAAATGATAATGACCGAGGGCGCGGAGCGGCGTTTGCGCGTGCGGAATTGCATCAGCCGTTCGGGTGTTGGGTGCGTTGATACTGCGAACGCAGGAATTCGTCGCAGAGAGATTCCATTTCAATCGCCAGCGTCTCGATGCGGCGATTGAAATAGCTCCAGGCCACCAACGATGGGATGGCCACCACGAGGCCGAGCAGCGTGGCGTTGAGGGCGATGCTGATGCCTTGCGCAAAGACGGGCGTTTGCTGCGCGGTGCCTTCGATTCCCATACCGTGAAATAAAGTGATGAGGCCGAAGAGTGTGCCGACTAATCCGAGCAACGGCCCGATGCCGGTGATGATTTCCAAAACCACCACGCCGCGTTCCAGCTTGGCCACCTCCGCCCGCGCGCGGGTTTGGAGCAGCTCGGCATTTTCTTCGCGTGACAAATCAAGGTGCTCGATGCTGGCGATGAGCAGTCGTCCGTGCGGCGAAGGGCGTTCGTTGCACGCGGCGCGCAAGGCGAGCAGTTCCTCCGGCGTGCGGCAATGATTGGCTGTCTTGGCCAGCGACGAGGGGATGACGGTTTCGTGGCGCAACGCCATCCCACGCTCCACGATGAGGCCAAGGCTGACGACCGAAAGAAAAATTAAAATGCCGATGATGCCCGTTTCCATTTTGGATTTGGGCGGCTCAGCTTGTTCGGTAGTCGGTTCAGGTGCAGCCGTTTGCGCGAACGTGACGGGCACGGTGCAGGTGAGGCAAAGGAGACAGAGCAGGAGGCCGAGGCGGGCGCGGAGTGGGTTCATCGAATTGTGTAACGGAATGTGATCCGACAATTACGGGAATTGGTTTTTAATTTTTCAAGCATGTCCGCCGGCCAACGTTCGAAGCGGGCAGAACCGCTGATGGATTCGCGGCAGCAATATTCCTGAATGCCACTGGCAGCTGCGTTGGTGATGGTGTTTTCGCGTACTTTTAATTGAGTGATTCTGCCGTCGGCATGCAGCACAAAATCAATCATCACTGTTCCGGGATAGCGAAACTTGCGGGTTTTAAGCAGTTGAAACCACTTGGCTTTGATGGTGGCAATGAAGCGCGCGTCGTAATCGCCGAAGCCGGTGAGGCGCACATCGAGCGCGTGCGGGCCGTTGCGTTGCACGCCGCCTTCAAAGGGCATGGGACGGCCGGCGAGCGTGCCTTTGCCCAGTTGCGCTTGGGCCTCGGCCAATGTTGGCGGGCGGCGTTCATTCAGCTTGGGGGCGGGTTGCGGAATGGTGCTGGAAAAATCCGGTGGGTTGAATGGCTGCAAAGGAGCAAGCGCGCCTGATTCGCCGGATTGCACAATGGCGGGCGGCGTGGGTCGACGGGGCGTTGGCTTTGTTGGCAACACGACGGGGGCCATCACGGGGCGCGCGGACTGCGGTTTGGCGGGGGCGGGTTTGTTGGCCAACTGTTGCGAGGCGGCGCTGGCGTCATCGGCGTGGGCGCGGCGTTCGATTTTTTGTTCGCCTTCGATGTTTGGCGTTTCCGTGTTGGCGGTTTCAGGATTAGCAGCGAGGCTGTTGGCGTTGGAATAATTTTCTGTTTGCTTGGGCGCTTCCTCGGTGGCGACGTTGGGATCCACGGGCACAAAAACTTGCGGATTGGTTTTCGCTTCCGGTTCGGGTTCTGAAACCAGTCGCACGGTCACGAGGCGTTCTTTTGGTTTTGCGGTTTGGAAACTTGCAGGGGTCTCAAGCCACTTGCCCCAAATGACGCCGGCGGCCACGGCGAGGTGGATGGCCAGTGTCACCACGGCGGCCAGCGTGAAGTGGCTGTGCTCAATTCGCGGTAGTTGATTGTG
>DQLO01000158.1 GCA_015660155.1 Verrucomicrobiota bacterium | reverse complement strand
CATCTCGTGATCCTCATCCTTATAAGAGAGCATCGCGAGCAATAGACTCTTCTCAGGCGCGTTCAGATTGATGGCCGGCCCAATCTCGCCCCCCTTCAGAATTCCCGCGCGACTGGTGATCCGAAAGCCCCCCTTCAACTTCGTCTTCGCTCCGTGGCATTTGAAACAATTCTCCTTGAGGATGGGAAAAATCTTTTGGCTGAAAAATTCCACCTTCGCCGCATCGGAAATTTCCTGAGCCGCCAGCACCATCGGCAACGCCAGCATGCTCACAATAAATTGTCTCCAGTACTTCATTGAATCTATTATTCGTAGAACGCAAAAAACATACCTCGTTCCAGAAAATCTGTCTTGCATTCTTTCGGCCTTTTTTATTATTAATGCGACATGCGAGGGCAATTTTAAACATGAAAAGCACGAAAGAAGTTCAAAAAAGGCGTCGCGCTTTGTTAAGCGCGCTCAGTTCAACCACCCCTGTCTATCATCTTTTCGACTGCATTGAGCATGTCTCCTTTTTTGCCAAGGATCGCGAAGGGGTGCTCTTGGCGGCCAATCAGTATCTGGTTAAGTTGTATGAATTTAGAACCGAAGCAGAGTTGATCGGCCATACGGACTTTGATTTGTTGCCACGCCGATTGGCGGAAAAATTCCGCCGTGATGACCTGCAAATCATGAAAAGCCGCGAGCCGGCCACCAAGATCGTGGAGATTTTTCTAAACCGCCAGGGCATCCCCTCGTGGTTTCTTACCAGCAAGTATCCCATCCTGTCGCACGATGGCAAAGTGCTCGGCGTAATGGGCATTATTCAGGACTACCATCAACGCCATCAGACCTTCTCAAATGAACAAGGATTAGGTAGGGCCATGAACCATATCCACGCGCATTTTCGAGAGAAGCTCATCATCCGCGATCTGGCCAAGCTGTGCCAGATCTCACTCCGTCAGTTCGAACGCAAGTTCCAGAGCTACTTCAACCTTACGCCGCAGCAGTACATCATCAAAATGCGAATCCATGAATCTTGCGACCTGCTCAGCAAACAAAAAATGCCCATTGGCGAAATCGCGATAGAACTCGGCTTCTACGATCAAAGTTCTTTCACCGTGCAATTCAAGAAAACGATGGGACTCACCCCGCTGCAATATCGCAAGCAGTTTCTCTAGTGACCCAGCAAATCCTTACGGATTTTTTGTTAGGCTGTTCATTATATGGGTATCCACCGAAACCCCTGATGAAGGCAATTTACGTTCTGGATTGGGCAATTTCCACAGTGACGCCCGGCCACAAGGTGCGTCGTTCTTTCATTAATGCATTGCATGAAACGAAACGGCCATGCCTGACGCACCCACCACCACTGAGATTCCTGAAGAAACTAAGGACACCAAGTCGCGGGGAGCGCTGACGGCTCTTGCCTTGATGGGGGTGTTGGCCGTGGCGATTTCTTGGATCGCCGGGACAAAAGTTGAGTGGGGCCTGTTTCTTGGGCCGTTACATGTAGTGGTATTGCATCTTCCCTTGGTGCTACTGCTGCTGGTGGCAGTGTTGGAGGTGGCTTGGTGGCGGCATGGTGGTGAGGAACTCCGCCGTATTATTCTCTGGCTGATGCAGTTGTCAGTAGCCAGCACACTGTTGACAGTGGGGCTGGGCATTTTCCTTTCACGACAGGGTGGTTATGATGCGCAACTTGTCCAAACCCATCGCAATTACGGCTTGGGCGTCATGTGGATTTCCGTAATTGCGTTGGCGCTGTTGACATGGGCAAACCATCTGGAAAACCTCCGACTCCGGTATGGTTTCCGAGCGACACTGGCGGGAATTCTCGTGTTGTTGGTGATGGTCGGCCATTCCGGCGGCACTCTGACGCATGGCTCACAGTTCTTTTTGAAGAATGCTCCGCCCTTCCTGCAAAGTTGGCTTGGAAAATCGCCGGTCGTCCTGTCTTCCGACGAGAAGAGCAGGTTCACTCGTGATATCTGGCCTATTCTTGAAGCGCGCTGCTTGAAATGTCATGGACCCGAAAAGCAAAAAGGTGATTTGCGAGTGGATAACCGCGAATCACTTCTGGCCGGTGGAGACAGCGAGAAACCCGCGCTGGTTCCAGGCGATCCTGCATCAAGTTTGCTGATTCAGCGGATCCTGTTGGCCGAGAATCACGATGATGTCATGCCAACGAAGGGCAAGGGCCGCGTTACGAAGGAGGAAGCCATGAAATTGATCGAGTGGATTCAAGATGGCGCGCAGTTTACGAAAGCAACGACAAAAGAAAAGGAATGATGATGCAACCCACACGAACTGCCTTTGGACTATGGAATGGAGGACGATTCGTACAATTCGGTCGCAAACTGCAAGCCGAACACGTGCAGCGACTGATACGAAAGGCATACGACGGCGGCATCCGTACCTTTGTGACCGCGGATACCTACGCCTGCGGTGAGGCTGATCGGTTATTGGGCCAAGCACTCGATGGCATACCTCGCGATAGCTACTGCCTCGCAGGAATGGTCGGACATGATTTTTACCATGGAAACCGCAGTGGCTTTGGCGGGTGGTCACGATTTACGGATCCGGCATTGAGGGCGCCCATTGACTACACAAGCTATCTGGAAATGGCCACGCAATGTTCTCTGGAGCGATGCGGTACCAGTCATTTTGATTTGTTGATGCTGCACAATCCCGATTCCATTGGATATACCAGCGAGGATGTCTGGGCCGGCTTGGAGCGGCTGCGCCAAAAGGGCATGACGCGGCTGCTAGGCGTGGCGCCAGGTCCTGCCAATGGGTTTGCCCTGGATCTCATCCATTGCTTCGAAAAGTTTGGTGATTCCATTGACTGGGCCATGCTGATCCTCAACCCGCTGGAACCGTGGCCGATGAACGCCGTCTTGCCTGCCGCGCAGAAGCACAACGTGGCGGTGATGGCGCGCGTGGTGGAATGTGGTGGATTATTCCACGATGATGTCCAACCGGAGCACGAATTTTCACAGGGAGATCACCGGCGCCATCGTCCCCATGGCTGGCTCGAAACGGGGTGGAAAAAACTGGAGCAAATGCGTCCCATCGGCGAGCGGCACAGCTTGACCATGCTGCAACTGGCCTGCCTTTGGACGCTACAGCAACCCAGCGTGAAAAGTCTGGTGCCCACACTAATGGAGGAGGTGGCCAAACCGCGAAAACCGATCGAGCAAAAGATGGAAGAACTAGCCGATCTACCGATGGATTCTGTTCTCAGCCCGGAAGAACTCCAGCAAATTGATGCCATCGGCGACAACCGCCACTGTCCGCCATTCTCGCAGCGATTCAAGGGGGCATCGCCTCTGCATGAGGGCTCGCCTCAACCGGATCGCTGGGGTATGACTCCTGAACTGGAGGACGTGGCCAATCGATGGGATATTGAACTGGAAGATTTGGATACGTCCCTGAGGTGCTTGAAACATTATGCGTGAGGAGTCAGAAGCCAAAATGGACGATCAACGGGTGGCGAGAGATACCCGTTTCTTTTGGTGCTCGATTGGCTTGATTTCCGGATGTGTTGGCTTGGTTTCCTGCAACCAAGAACAAGCGACTGCACCGGCCTCGCCTTTAACTCCCACAAGCACCTCATCAAATCAGCTAGTCGGGCTTTTAGTCGACTCGAACCAAACCGTGCCGAGAAAATCGTCTTCACACGAACAGCCTGCGCCTGAGGGGATGGTTTGGATACCCACCGGCACGTTTATGATGGGACAACCCGGCAAAGAGGCGGATGTGCGACCGGCGCATCAGGTTACGCTGGATGGATTCTGGATGGACAAAACCGAGGTGACCAACGAGCAGTTTGCCCAGTTTGTGAAGGAGACTGATTATGTGACGGTGGCCGAACGCAAACTCGATCCGCGGGATTTCCCCGACGTGGATCCTGAGGCCATTCGGAAAACCAAGCCAAGCTCCGTTGTGTTTTCCCCACCCGCCAAGCCCATCCCCTTCGACGTGTTGCGTTCGCCCAACATCCACATGGCATGGTGGCGCTTTGTGGAAGGCGCCAACTGGCGGCACCCGCAAGGGCCGGACTCCACCATCAAGGGGAAGGAGAAACATCCGGTGGTGCATATTTGCTGGGATGATGCCGTGGCCTATGCGAAGTGGGCGGGCAAACGCCTACCAACGGAGGCGGAGTGGGAATACGCGGCACGGGGCGGGCTCAAGGGTAAGGAGTTTGTTTGGGGTGACAAGATCGAGCCAAATGGCAAACCTATGGCCAACATCTGGCACGGGCATTTCCCCACTGAGAACACGCTACGCGATGGATTCCGACTAACGGCACCTGTTGGTTCGTTCCCGTCAAATGGATACGGTCTGTTCGACATATCCGGCAATGTCTGGGAATGGGTCGCAGACTGGTATCGCCCTGATTATTACCGGAACTCACCGGCGAAAAACCCACAAGGCCCGCCTGATAGTTTTGATCCGCAGGAACCAAGGATCCCCAAGCGCGTTCAGCGCGGTGGCTCCTACCTGTGCATCGACATCACCTGCGGTGCCTACCGGCCCTACCGCAGAATGAAGACCTCACCCGACACGGGCCTTTCCCACGCCGGCTTCCGCTGCGTGAAATCCCCCTGAGACCGGCTGCTAATTCGAACAATATTGGTTTAACCAATATTGGCAGCAACAATGCCAATATCCGACAAGGTTGCTGAAAGGGCACATGGTCAAACTGAGCGCGGAGAGAAACAACTCCTTTGGGATATTATGTGGACGACAATAGGCCTCATTTTTATGACGACTTGCACAATTATATACGTCATTTCAGTAATCGTCTTTGTTTCTCGTGGTAAATGAGATTCCCTCCCCCAAGTTGCATCAAGTCAAGGTTGCGAAAAATTATCAGGAAAAACTGATTCAAGTAATCCGTGCTCAACAACGTCCAATGAACGAAGTGCAAACCAAGGAGCTCCCCAAACGTGACAGCCGCAACAGCCCTGATTGGATAATACTGGATCCCGCACCAACACTGCAGCCGGGCGTGTGCGAGGTCATCAACCAAGTCACCAAATCGAGTCTGTTTAAGGAATTCCATAAGGCTTTCGGCGACCTCACAAGCCTGCCATTGGCCCTTCGTCCGTGCGATTACTGGCAACTCCCCCTGCAAAAGTGTAGTTATGAAAATCAGTTCTGCGCCATCATTGGAGATGACCGCCAAGCCTGTCCCACTTGTCTGGAAGTGCAGTCAAAACTGACCAAGACTGCCGACAAGGAAGGCCTACTCATAACCTGTCCCTTTGGATTGGTAGATATGGCCGTGCCTGTTTTCATCGGCACCGATTGCCAGGCATTCCTTCACACCGGGCAGATGTTTTCACGGCCACCTACTCCAGCCAAGGTTCGCCGCGCCATTCGCAAACTTTCCAAGTGGAATCTGAAAGGAAACCTCGCGAAACATGAGCAGGCCTACAAAAGCGGCACGGTGATGGGGCGAAAACAGCAAAACGCCGTACTGCAGCTTCTCACCCAGTTCTCCAAACAACTCAGCGAGCATGCCAACCGGATTTTTCTGGAAGGTAGCCGGGCCGACCCTCCCCTCATCAACCGGGCCAAGCAATATCTCATTAAACATCACAACGACCCCATCACCCTGGCCGCCATCGCCGCTCACCTGAATGTCAGCACCTTCTATTTCTGCAAGCAGTTCAAGAAACATGTCGGGATGCGCTTCACTGATTACCTCGCGCGATTGCGTATTGAACACGCTAAGCAGATTTTACAGAACCCACATATCCGCGTCGGTGAAGTGGCCTTCGAAGTCGGCTTTTATTCCCTACCGCACTTCAACCGCAGCTTTAAGCGCATCACCGGGCTGACCCCGACCGAATTCCGTGAGGATATCGTGTAACAATTTCCGCAGTGGATTAGCCAAGAACAGCATGGCGGTGTTTGTTCAGGACAATCACCGTTTCAGGCCAAGTAGCACACCATGAAAAGATTCATTATTCCCACATTGTTTACCACCCTGCTGTCACTAACGTTTCACACCCCAGCCGCCAGCAAAGGTAAAGCCATCACCTTCAAGGGCAAAGGCTGTTGCGCCAAGTGTTGCCTGAAGATTGCCGACAAGTGTCAGAACGTCTTCGTCGTTGAGAAAAACGGCAAGAAGACCCGCTACTTTTTGGCGGACAACAAGGTGAGCAAAGGTTTTCACAAAAATCTTTGCAAAGGGATTCATGAGATCACCGTTGTTGGTGTTTGCCGGAAAGTGGACGGCAAACTAGTGGTGACCGCTGAAAAACTTGAGAAGGTAGAAAAGGAAAAGTAACGCAATCCTGCTTCTCATAGCTATGGCCCGCAATACGCGGGTAGGCCCGGGACAACCGGGCCTTTTTTATGGCTG
>DQLO01000109.1 GCA_015660155.1 Verrucomicrobiota bacterium | reverse complement strand
GGCCGCCCGCTTCGTAGTAGTGGTAGTAGTGTGTCTTTCGCCAGTCAGCCGGGGTCTTGCCGCTTAAAAGCGGCTTGAGCGATCGTCCCTGCATGTCCTTGGGGGTTTTGGTGCGGGCGATATCCAAAAATGTTTCTGCGAAGTCCAGGTTGGAAACAAGCGCGGCGTTGGTGCTACCGGGTTTGGTGACGCCCGGCCAACGGACGAGCAGTGGCGTGTGTAGGCTTTCCTCGTACATCCAGCGTTTATCAAACCAGCCGTGCTCGCCAAGCCAAAAGCCCTGATCCGAGCTGTAGATGACCACTGTGTTTTTCGCGAGGCCGGAGTCATCGAGGAATTTAAGCATACGGCCGACATTTTCATCCACCGCCTTTACACAACGTAGATAATTCTTGATGTAACGCTGGTAATTCCAACGTGTTCGATCCCGGCCCTGGAGATTCAGTTTTTCGAATGCCTCGTTACGCGGACGAAAATGGCCGTCGAAGATCTTGAATTGTTCCGGGGTGAACTTGCTGGAGTAGCGGAACATCAATCGACTTGGTCCGATGTCCTCGGCGATCCCCATTTTGTGGTTGGCCGGTGCCGCACTACGGCCGGAATAGTAGTCAAACAAGGTCGGTGGTTCCGGGATTTTAATTTCCTCGAATGTATTGAGATGACGGAGGGCCGGTTCCCATCTGCCGTGCGGTGCCTTGTGCTGGCACATCAGGAAGAACGGCTTTTTGGTGTCACTTTGCTTGAGCCATTTTAACGCCTGATCGGTAATGATGTCGGTGGTGTAACCGGTATGGTTCACGTTCTCGCCGTTGGTAATCAGCATCGGGTTGTAGTACTGGCCTTGCCCCTTGAGCACTTCAAAATGATCGAAGCCAGTGGGAGTAGATTTAAGATGCCATTTGCCGACGATTGCCGTTTGGTATCCTGCTTTGCGAAGGAGTTTGGGTGCGGTTTGCTGAGTGCCATCGAAGCTTCCCTTATTAGTCAGTTGACCGTTGAGGTGCGAATACTTGCCGGTGAGCACCACCGCGCGGGAGGGCGCGCAGATGGAATTTGAGACCAGGCAGTGCTCAAAGAGCATGCCTTCCTTTGCAATGCGATCGAGATGGGGAGTCGGGGCAATCTTTGCCAGCGGACCACCATAAGCCGAGAGTGACTTGAGGGCGTGGTCGTCTGTGAAGATAAACAGAATGTTGGGCCGCTCGGCCGCAGCTTGAATAGACAGCGCGAGGAACGTAAGCAGGGAAAGTATGGTTCTCATTTCCTGTTACTGTTTTAATTCATGACTGATTCCAGCATCTGGAATCAAAACTTTCGGTACTTGCCTTCCAATAGCGGGTTGGCTTTTGCGAGGTTGGTGACGTGCATTTTCTTGGCGTCCCAGTTCAGGCGCTTGCCAGGGAATTGGCAGGCGACCACGCCAAGGCACAAGGACTCGGCCAGCGGGCCGGCGTAGTCGAAGCCGGCGAGGGTCTTGTCCTTGCCCTCGATAGCGTCGAGGAATTGCGTGTAGTGGTTGACGTTATTGAATTCCTTTTTGTTAACGCCATCCAGAACGGAGTCGGGATAGAAGGTGGGCATGGAGCAATGGGGCAGCACCATCCGGCCCGCTTCGCCCACGTAGAGAGCGCCCTGCCTAGGCAGCTTGTCGCCGTCGGGCAGTTGCAGGTCCGGGTTGCCGCCATGGCGCGGGGCGCCGGCGCCGTCCCACCAGGTGAAGGTAAAATTGTCGGTGGTATATTTGGTGGGCGCAAAACCGTAGTGCACCTTGTTTGCCTCGGCATGGCCAAAGCCATTGGGTGCGCGGCATTCAGCCTCGACCCACAGCGGATCGGTAAGATCGAGCGACTTAAACGGGGTATCAAAGATATGAATCCCCATGTCGCCGAGCGTACCGCAACCGAAGTCGAGAATCTTCCGCCATTGACCGGGATGATAAACCTTTTCGGTGAAATGCCGCTTGGGCGCGATGCCGAGCCAGAGGTTCCAGTCGAGCGACTCGGGCACGGCGGATTTCTCGGTGAACGGCTTGCCGTCGTAGCCCCAGTTCTTGAACGACCACACGTAGACCTTCTTGATCTTACCGATGATGCCCGCCTTGATGTGGTGGCGGGTAAACCGATACGGCGCACGCGACTGGTTTTGGATGCCCATCTGGGTGGTGAGCTTTTTCTCCGCGGCAAACGCCGCCAGCTCGCGCGCCTCGACTAATTTGTGGGTTAGTGGTTTCTGCGTGAACACGTGCTTGCCGAGTTTCATCGCGGCCATGGTGGCCGGGTAATGGGTGTGATCCGGTGTGGAGATGGAAACCACATCAACCTTGTCTCCGAGAGTCGCGAGCATCTCTCGGTAGTCCTGGAAAAACTTGGCGCTCTTGTGCTTAGAAAGCCAGGAGTCGATCTGACCGCGATTTCGATCCGCATCACAAAAGCCAACGGCCTGCACACGCTCATGCTTGACCAGTTCGCCGGTGTCCACGCGGCCCTTGCCGCCGGTCCCGATATGGGCGGTGCAAACACGGCTGTTGGGCGAGTTGGCAAGCAACCCGGAAGGCAGGATAAAAAAGCTGCCTGCGGCAGTTGAGGTTTTGAGGAAGTCTCTACGCGTTGTGTTTTTCATGAGATTTAGTGATCGTATCAAATAAATTTGGGGTGGCAATACACCATTCTTACGCTTGCAAGAAAAAGTAAATCCGGCATCCAAAAAAGACCATCTAAAAGCCTTAAGTATTTCGTCGGATTCGGTGAACGGGATGAGACGGTCAGGATGACGTCATCCATTCGATTACTTTTTGTTACTTTCTTTTTTGCGGTTGTACATCGGGGTGCTTCGTCTTTAGTCGATGGGGTGCTGCCTCATCCGACTTCCGCTTCGAGGTTTTCGCTTTATAACCATGCCAAACCCACTCGATGGCGTGGGGCAGGAATTGAATCTTGGCGTTACCGATCCCATGACCTGAATTCTGGCAAAAGAGATACTGGTAGGAATAACCCTTGGCTTTCAGAACTTTAGCCATGCGATGGTTGGCCTCGACCCAGTCGTGCATGCCGTCGCGCATCACGTTCGGGTTGAGAGAATCATAATCACCCACCGCGAGGAACAGACGGATGGGTTTCTTCTTGCTCTGGGGAATCAGCTTATCGTGAAAATCCCAGGCTCCACCCGGCGTCTTCGGATCGAAGGGCCATTGCTGGTTCACGAAAGTCCCGGAGGTAG
>DQLO01000018.1 GCA_015660155.1 Verrucomicrobiota bacterium | reverse complement strand
CGCACCGATGCCACCGCGCCCGAGCCGGGCAACGTGCAGTTGCAGGATCACGAAACCGGCGAGACGCTTTCCATTTATATCGACGCCAGCATCAGGGAAACCTACCGCGACACCCTCCGCCGCCTGCAACAAAGCTGGCACAACGCCTGCAAACAAACCGGCGCGCAACTCACCACCCTCATCGCCGAAGACCTCGGTCAGTCGCTGTCCGCGCTGGAGGAAATCCAACTGCTGGAGCCCGCTTGATGCCGACCCTCACTTATCCCCTCGCGTGGCTTGCGGCGATCAGTTTGCCTTTGCTGGCGGCGATTTATTTTTTGCGGCATCGTTTTCGCAACCAGGCGGTGTCCAGTTTGTTGCTGTGGCAAATGCAAAAGGAATCACGCGAAGGCGGTCGCCGCATTGAGACGCCCAAGTTTCCGCCCATCTTTTTTATCGAGCTGCTCATCCTCGCGCTGCTCGTCTTCGCCGCGCTCGGGCCGCGCTGGCAACTGCCGCACACCACCCGCCCGTTGATCGTAGTGCTGGATGATTCCCTCTCAATGAGCGCCGGCCCCGCAGGCCAACAGCCGCGCGATGAAGCGCTGAAATTGTTGAATGAAATTTTGGAGCAACGCGATTTTGCCAGCTACCAACTCATCGCCGCCGGCGCCGGGCCGCGATTGCTCGGCGATACCGTGCCGCATCCGGACCAACTCAAAGACCAAATCCCATTGTGGACTTGCACCGCCCACGCCGCCGACCTCGATGCCGCGCTGGCCCTCGCGCGCAATCTCCGCAAAGGCGAAGCCGATGTGCTCGTACTCACCGACCACGCCCCCGCCGAAACCGATCTCCCGCCCGGCCGCATCCGCTGGGAAGCCGTTGGAAAACCGCGCGTCAATTTCGCCTTCGTCAACGCCGAACGCACGCCGCACGGCGAGGGCGACCGTTGCCTGTTCGAAATCGCCAACCTTTCCGCCAGCGCCGCCACCAACACATTGCGAGTCACTGTCGGCCAACAGGTCGTTTATGAAAAGCGATTGCTTTTGGAAACCAATCGCACCCACCGTGTCACCTTGCCCGTACCCGCCACGATGGGCACGCTGCGCGCAGTGTTGGGCGACGACGCGTTGGCGGGCGACAACCGCGCCGCGTTGGTGCGTCCGCGCCGACGGCTGGTGCGCGTGCAACTGTCTGTGACCGACACCAACCTCGCGCAACTCATCACCGAAACCCTCGCCGCCACCGGCCTGCGCGCGCCGACAAATCAACCGCCAGAACTGGTTATCCACCAAAGCGACACCCTGCCCGCCGGACGCGAGACCTGGGGCATGCACTTTGCGCCTGTGCCCGAAAAAGCCGAACGTTTCACCGGCCCGTTTGTGATGGACACCACCCATCCACTCACACACGGCCTCACGCTGCCGGGCATCGTGTGGGGTGCCAACGCGACCGCCACCAATGCGCCCGGACATTTGCCCATCATCACCGCCGGCAACGTGCCGTTGGTCACCACTCGCACCGACCGCCGCGGGCGCGAGCAAGTGACGATGCATTTCGCGACCGCGCAGTCGACGGTGCAGGACACGCCGCAATGGCCGGCGCTGTTTTGGAATTTGCTGAATTGGCGCGCGCGGGCGCAGCCTGGTTTGCCGGAAAATAATCTGCGCCTCGGCGCGGAAGTGCCCTACCGCCCGCGCGGCAAAACCGCGACGCTTACGTTTCCCAATAAAACGGAGAAAACCCTCGAAGCGCCCGGCGGGGAAATCCGTTTACCGGTCACTCAACCGGGCGTGTACACGGTGGTGTCCGGTTCGCAAACCAATCGCCTGCGCGAATCCTTTGCGGTCAACTTCCTCGCCGGCGCGGAGTCCAATCTTTCGGGCGCGGTCACCGGCAAGTGGGGCGGTTGGGGCACGGAAGAAGAGGTGCGCTACGAATACGCTTCGGTTTTGCCTTACCTCATCCTGCTGGCGCTCGCGGGTGCGATGGCGCATTTGTGGGTGATTGCCCGCCAGCGGGGGCGCACTTGAGATGACTTTGCTCGCTCCTATTTGGTTGTTGTTGCTGGTGCCGCTGGGCGCGGCGCTGGTGGCGTGGCCGCTGCCCGGGCGCGGGCTGAACATTATGCGCGCCATCACGCTCGGCCTATTGGTGCTGGCGATGGCGCAGCCGACGATGCGGCTGCCCGATCGCCACGGCGTGCTGGTGGTAGTGGCCGATCGCAGCGCGTCGATGCCTGCCCGCGCGCGGGAAGATCAACTGGAAGCCATCAAGCAATTGCACGGCGGAATGGATTCGGGCGACCGCTTGGCGGTGGTGAGTTTCGGCCGCGAGACAAGTATCGAACTCGCGCCGGGCGCGGATCGGTTGGACGAATTCACCGGCAAAATCGATGGCCAACATTCGCGCCTCGCGCACGCGTTGGGCCGCGCGCTGGCGTTGATTCCGCCGGGCAAGGGCGGCCGGATTTTGGTGTTATCCGATGGCCACTGGACGGGGCGCGATCCGGCAACCGTTGCGGCGCGCGCGGCGGGGCGCGGCATTGCGATTGACCACCGCTGGATGAGCCGCACGCGCAGCGAAGACCTCGCCATCAGCAGTTTGCAAGCGCCGGGTGCGGTGTTGCCGGGGCAGGCGTTTATGATTTCCGGCTGGGTGAATTCGCCGCGCGCGCAGGAGATTGCGTACGAATTGCGCCGGCACGATACGGTCATCGCTGCGGGCAAACGCGACGTGCCGATGGGTTTGTCGCGCCTGCTTTTTCGCGACCGCCCTTCCCTGCCCGGCACGGCGGCGTATTCGCTGAACATCCGCGCCACGGCCGCCGATGCCAAGGCCGACGCGATTCCGGAAAATAATACGGCGCGTGCGTTGGTGGGTGTGCGCGGGCGCAAGCCGTTGTT
>DQLO01000231.1 GCA_015660155.1 Verrucomicrobiota bacterium | reverse complement strand
TTTAAGGAGCTGGCCAATAAATCGTATTATGACGGCACGTGTTTCCATCGCATCGTGAAGGGCTTTATGGTTCAGGGCGGCGATCCGAATACCAAAGATCCGGAGATGGAAGATGACTGGGGCACGGGCAATCCGGGCTACCAAATTGATGCGGAATTTAGCGATCGCCCGCACGTGAAGGGCATCATCTCGATGGCGCGTTCCAGCGATCCCAACTCGGCCGGCAGCCAGTTTTTTATCTGCCTCAAGGCCGCCAGTTTTTTGGATGGCGAGTACACGTGCTTCGGCGAGGTCATCAAGGGAATGGACGTGCTCGAAACCCTTGGCGATGTGCCGTGCGGCGGTGGCGGCGAAGGCAGTCGACCGGAAGAACGGCAGGATGTGATGTCCATCACCATCGTTTCACGCGAAGAAGCCGGCGTGGAATGACCGAGCCCGAACAAGCCGCACTCGAACAAGCGCTGCAACAATTCGGCGTGCCGGAAAACAAAGCTCCCGCAATGGCCGCCCAACTCGACAAGCGCGCCCATCAACTCGCCGACAAAGGCGATCGCACTTACGAACAAGCGCTCATCCATTTATTGCAGCTTATGAAAACCGCCCACGACGAACGCACGAAATAAAATGGCTGACGAAATTCGTAAATGGGAAAAGCGCGGCAGTCGGCCGCTGAGCGATCATCGGATTTTTCAATTGCGCGAAGATACCGTCGTGAACCCGCGCACCGGCAACGAGCATAACATGGTGGTGCTCGAGTGCCCCGACTGGGTGAACATCATCGCCCTCACGCCCGACCGCGAGGTGGTGATGGTGGAGCAATACCGCCAAGGCAGCGAAACGGTGGAGCTGGAAATCCCCGGCGGAATGATGGATCCCCACGAGACCGATCCCGTGGCCACGGCGTTGCGGGAGTTGCGGGAGGAAACCGGCTACACCGGCGAGCACGCCCGCCAAATCGGCGAGTGCCTTGCTAACCCCGCCATCATGAACAACCGCGTCCACACTATCCTAGTGGAAACCTGCCATCGCACTCACGAAATGCAAATGGACGCCGGTGAAGATTTACTAACGCGGCTCGTGCCCGCCGAAGATTTGCCTCAGCTAGTGAAGGAAAATAAAATCCGCCACTCGGTGATTTTGGCGGCGTTGCATTATTTTTCGTTGGAGGAATAGTTGAACCGCCAAGGCGCAAAGACGCCAAGGAAAACCATTTCAAAAATCTTGGCGTCTTTGCGCCTTGGCGGTTCAGAAAATTATCGGTTCCGCGCCGCTTCCTTTTTCTCTTCTAAATCCGATTCCAGCGTTTTCTTGTCGGAAGACAGTTCGCGTTGCAATTGCTCGAGGGCTTCGAAGTCGCCGGCCAGCTCGGCTTCGGCGATTTTGCCGCCGAGGAACACTTCGCGTTCGGCGAGTTTGGATTGGTAAAGATTGTCCAGCTCGGCGAGCTCGGCTTTGAGTTTGGCGCTCACTTTTTGGACGGGCGATTCTTTGTCCAGTTTTTCCATCGCGATTTCGTATGCGCTTTTCATTTTAGTCCTTCTTTTTCTTCCACGGTTGGTCGGGGAACTTGGTGGGCAGTTTAATATTCTCCAGCTTGGGCTCCGCCATTTTCAGATCGCCCTCGCCATCGGTCGCAGCCGTGGCCTCCGGATCCGCTTTCCAGCCAGCGATCTTGGCCTGCAAACCGTGGTGCTCGGCGGTTTCTTTGTGGCCGCTCTTCATATAAGCGAGCGACAGATTGGTGTGCACGCGCTGTTCATTGGCGTTGATCGCCTCGGCGGCGTGACCGGCCTCAATGGCGGCTGCGTAGTTTTCCTGCCGATAAAACGCCATGCCCAGCGACAGCCGCGCCTCAAAATGCTCTGGCTCCGCCGCCAGCACCGCCTCAAACCCAGCCACCGCCGTGGCATAATCGCCCGTGGTGTAGGCGAACACAGCGTCATCAAATTGGGTTTGGAGGTCTTCGACCATCGTCGTGTGCGCGAGTGTGGGCGGAGCCACGAACCGGCGCAAGGCGCGAATGCCACAGGAGGGCGAAGCCGCCCTCTGGTTTGCGCCGCGTTTTGGGGAGCGCACGTTCCGTGCGCTTCGGCTCAGCGGGAGCTTCGCCCTCCCGCGTTGTGAATGACTTCGGGGGCCTCGGTGCTTACCTCGGTTTTCCCGAGCCATCCGGCGCAATAAAATTTTGGCTCATTTGTGAATATCGTTTGACAGCTCGCCTAATGATGATAGTTTCCCGCATCCCTTTGCAGGGAAGTCGGCGGCGCGTGACCTCGAGGTTGCGGAGTAGCAGCCGGCAATTTTATCCACACATTCAATGAGCGACAGTTCCGCGACCCAAGAGGTCGTTAGTGATAGTCCGAAGGTCTCGAAAGTAACCGAGGCCGTCATCCGTATTGCCGGTAACTCGCAGGACGGTATCCAGTCCATTGGCGGTTTTCTCGCCCAATTGGCCGGCCGCAGCGAGCAGGAGGTGATGACGTTTATGACCATCCCCGCCACCATCTCCGGCGGGCCATCGATTTTCCAAGTGCGCATTGGCTCCGGCGAGGTGCTCACTTCCGGCGATGACGCGGATGTGCTGATGCCCTTCTACCAGCACAGCTATGAAAATCACATTGGTTTTCTAAAAGAAGGCGGCATCGTTTTATACGATAGCAGCCACGTGGAGCCGGACGAGGCGCTGCTGCAAAAGTACCGCCACATCGGCTGCCCCATCTCGGAGCTAACGGTGGAGGCCATCGGCGGCACGGCCAAGGACAAGGGCA
>DQLO01000384.1 GCA_015660155.1 Verrucomicrobiota bacterium | reverse complement strand
TGGGCGCCCTGCGGCACCTCGGCCGGCACGAGCTTGCCGTCCCCATTTTTATCCCAGCGCTTGAACAATCCCTCCGGCGAACGTTGCTGCGCCATTGCCGACGATGCGAGCGCCACCAACATCACTGCAAAAAAAACTCGGCTCATTGAAATTCTGTACGCGTTCATCATGATTGTTCTAGGAGTGAGAGTTGGTTAAGTGTTTTTTGTTAGCGTCGGCCTGTAAAGCAGACGGGCGTTGGTAAGTATGGGTTACCTTATTTCTCAATTGGCTCGCCCTTGAGCCACTCAAGTGAGGCGAGGAACTTATCCATTTTCTCAATCGTATCGGGGTAGTGATTGCCGGGTTTGCCTTTGTTGAAAAACCCGTGCGGAGCGTCTTTATATAAATGCAACTCAGTGCGGCTGCCGATGACCTTCATTCGTTTTTGATATTCCTCGCCGGTGGCCACGGGAATGAGTTTGTCTTTGGTTCCGAGAAACACAATCGTGGGCGGCGCGCCTTTGCGAATGTTGTGCATCGGCGAAATTTCTTTCCAACGCGGCTGCACCCGGGCGTAGCCGTATCCGCTTTCGCTGTTATCATAAACGGGATTAAATAGAACGAGCGCATCGGGCTTGCTGCTGATTTTCAAGTCCTCGCCTTTTTCCTCGAGTCTTGGGCAATTACCCGTGGCGGCGGCCACATGACCGCCCGCGGACCCGCCTCCAGCCGCGATGCGCTTGGGGTCGATGCCCAGCTTAGCCGCGTTGGCGCGCACCCAGCGAATGGCTGATTTTCCGTCAGCCACGCACTCGAAGGGCGTCGTCTTGTTGCGGCTTTTCACGCGGTACTCGGCCGTGATGGCCACCATCCCGCGAGCGGCGAGGTGGCGGCAGTGCGGCTCGAACTGTTTCGGCGTACCGCCATTCCAACCGCCGCCAAAGAAAAATACAATCGCCGGCCGCTTGCCGCCAGTCGAATTGCCTTCCGGCTCGAACACGTGCAGGAATAGTTTGGTGTCGCCCACTCGTTTGTACTGGATGGCCTTCGCGCCATTGAGTTTCACCAGTTGAGCCGAAGCCGCCAGCGGCAGCGCGAATGAGAGCAGGAGCAGGGTGCGTTTCATGGTTTTATTTTTTGAAAAATGGGAAAAGTATTTTCAACTCCGCCTCGGTGGGCCGACGGCCGTATTCGCAAATCTCAAAGGCCTCGGCGGTTTTCACGGCTTTGCCTTTCTCGGGGCCGTACCATTTCACCAGCGACTCGCGGAAGAGATTGGCAATTCGCCCGTTGCGGGCGGTCCAGCCGGCCTTGAGGATTTCCTTGCGCGCCACGGGGTCGTGGGCCTTGCGGATGATGAGCGTCCGCGCCGAGCCATTCGCGCCGCCCTCGTAAACCTGCGACTCGAGCGCGTCGAGAGCGTGCACTTTTTTTTCAAACACATCGTCGATGGAAACCGCGATGTCAGCTTGGAATGGATACGGTCGCTTGAAGCGGTCAGGGAAATACATGAAGACGGGATTGCGCTTCACCGGCGGCGTGTCGGGCACATAAAACGGCACGCCCACCATGAAGGCGGCATCGCGAATGAGCAGCCCGGCGTTGCGGTGATCCGGATGATAATCGTGCGGGCGATGGGTGAAGACGAGGTCGGCCTGCCATTCGCGAATGATCCGCGCGATGGTTTTGCGGTTGGCGAGCGTGGGCATGATTTCGCCATCGTGAATATCGAGCACGAGTGATTCCACACCCATGCGCTTGGCGGCTTCCTTGGACTCGGCGGTGCGGCGCTTAGCCAGCGGACCGCCCGCCATTTTCCAGTGGCCGATGTCGCCATTGGTCACTGAGACGAGCTTCACCTTATGGCCGAGCTGCGCCCACTTGATGGCGCAACCGCCCAGTTGAAACTCCGCGTCATCCGGATGCGCGCCAAAGGCAATGATGCGCAACACGCGCTTAGGCTGGGCCGCCGCCTCCGCGAGGGAGGTCAGCAGGAAGTGGAATAACAAGATTGTGAGAATACGTTTCATTTTTTCTTTTTATTTTTAGGTTTGCGCCCCGGCTTGGGCAGCACGTGGGCGCGCTCGGCTCAGGCTTGCCACATGGCCTCGAGTTCCTGCGCCTTGTCTTCGCGCTGGTCAATGAGGTTCACGGTTTCGGTGCGGTCGATTTTCAAATTGTACAGCTCCCAATCCTGTTTGCGAAACCGCTTGTTCGCCACCAGCTTCCAATCGCCCGAACGCACGGCGCGATTGCCCACATGCTCCCAGTAAAGCGCCTCACGGTCGATGGCGCAATCGGCAAACGTTGGCACCAAACTTTTGCCTTCGAGCGGCACGATGGTGTGCTTCTTAAATTTTCCCGGATACTTCGCGCCGGCCACTTCCAAGCACGTGGCCATAATGTCAATCACGTGCCCGGGTTGCTGCCTCCATTCACCGCGCGCGGCGATGCCGTGGGGCCAATGCACAATGAGCGGCGAAGCGATGCCGCCTTCGTGGTTGTCTTTTTTGAAAAACTGAAACGGCGTGTTGCTCGCGTTGGCCCAGCCGAGGGCGTAGCTGGCGAAGGAACTGTCGGTGCCAAGCTTGCCTCCTTTTTTGCGCTCGAACCCAAACAGACCGCCTTCATCGCAGCCGCCATTATCAGCGAGGAAAAAGACGAGCGTGCTCTCGCGCAGGCCGCGCTCGTCTAGGGCGCTGAGGATGCGGCCGATGCTTTGGTCCATGCTATCAACCATCACGGCATAAATCGCCATCCGCTCGTCCATGTCTTTTTTCTTCGCCGCATTGAGGCTGTCCCATTCGGGTGCCCGCGGATGGCGTTTGCTGAGCGGCCAGCGCTTGTCAAGCAATCCCATCTTTACCTGCCGCGCGTGGCGCTCGGCGCGGAGGGCATCCCAGCCCTTGAGGTATTTGCCGCGATATTTTTTGATGTCCTTTTCCAGGGCGTGCATCGGCCAATGCGGCGCGGCGAAGGGCACATAGAGAAAAAAAGGCTTCTGCGTTTTTTGGGCTGTGTGTTCGCGAATGAATTGCGCGCCGTGTTC
>DQLO01000173.1 GCA_015660155.1 Verrucomicrobiota bacterium | reverse complement strand
TAATATTTTGGACTTAAAACGAAAGAGCAAAACTTGAATCCACAAAAGCGGGAAGTCATCGCGGGCATGGAGGGGTTTGTCTCCGGCCAGCTTGGGTTGCTGGATTCACTGGAGGAGTGCTGGCAGCCGCAGGATTTGTTGCCGGATCTGACTGCCGGAGATTGGTCAGAGCGAATGGAAAAATTCCGCGAGCCCGCAATGGGATTGTCCGATGCTGTGCTGGTGGTGTTGGTGGGCGATATGGTGACGGAAGAGGCGCTGCCCACTTACCAATCATTGCTGAATGGCTTCGAGGGCATTGGCGACAAAACGGGCACTGACAAAAGCCCTTGGGCGCAATGGACGCGCGGCTGGACGGCGGAGGAAAATCGGCACGGGGATTTGCTTAACAAATATCTGTACCTCACCGGTCGCGTGGATATGCGAGCGGTGGAGCTGACGATTCAAAATTTATTGCGTAACGGGTTTGATCCCAGTACCGCGCAGGATCCGTACAAGGGATTTGTTTACACCTCGTTTCAGGAACGGGCCACCAAGATTTCGCACAAGAATGTCGCCCAGCTCGCGCGCGCGGAGGGGGACAAACATTTGCAGGGCATTTGCCGCGTCATCGCCACGGACGAAGCGCGCCATGAAAAAGCGTACACAAATTTTATGGGGCACATTTTCGAGCAAGACCCCAACGGCGCGGTGCTGGCGTTTCGCGATTTAATGCGCGACCAAATCGTGATGCCCTCGCACCTGATGGAGGATGGCGCGGGCCCCGGCTTGTTCGAAAGTTTCTCCACCGTCGCGCAGCAACTCGGCGTGTACACGGCGAAACATTACGCAGAGATTGTGAAGCACCTCGTCCGCCGCTGGGATGTGGAGCACTTGGCCGGCCTCACCGGTGAGGCGGCGGAGGCGCAGGATTATTTATGCCGACTCGGCGCGCGTTATGCAAAATTGGCCGAGCGAAGTCTGAGCCGCCAATCCAAAGTAGAGTCGCGAGAGTTCAGTTGGATTTTCAATCGGGCGGTGTAAAACCACTCAGGTTCGAACACAGATATTCACGATGCATAGGATAACGAATCCTGCCCATCTATGTCCAAACCTTCTTGAATATCCACGCCCAACGGCAATCCAATGGGAATGCGCAAAGGCCAATGGATTTTTGTAACGACGCTGCTTTTCGCGCAATGCGTGGCGGCGGCGGATGCGTTGCCTTTGCACGTGCGCATCGATCGCCACGTGGTGGCGGGGCAAGTCGGCCCGCTGGCGGGCGTGGCGAGTGATGGCGAATTCATCCGCCGACTGCATCTCGATCTCACCGGCCGCATTCCCTCCAGCGCCGAGGCGCGCGATTTCATTGATAACAAGTCGCCCACCAAACGCCGCGAGGCCATCGACCGCCTGCTCGCCTCGCCGGAATACGCGCGGCACTTGGCCACGGTGTTCGACGTGATGCTGATGGAGCGCCGCGCGGATAAATACGTGAAGACCCCCGCGTGGCGCAGTTATCTGCGCGATGCGTTTGCCGCCAACAAACCGTGGGACGCGATGGCCGGCGAAATCATCGGCACCGACGGCAACCGCACCGGCATCCCGCACGCCGCTGCAAAATTCATCCTTGATCGCGAAGCCGAGCCCAATCTCGTCACCCGCGACCTCGCCCGCAAATTTTTCGGCATGGACCTCCAGTGCGCCCAATGCCACGACCATCCGAACATCGACGATTATTATCAGCGCGACTACTACGGGATTTATGCCTTTGTGGGTCGCAGCTTTGTGTTCCGGCCCAACGCCAAGAAACCCGCCGTGCTCGCCGAGCGCGCCAGTGGCGAGGCCAAATTCAAGAGCGTCTTCACCGATGTCTCCGGCGGCATGCGTCCGCGTGTCCCGGCTGGCTTTGAAATCCCCGAACCCCTCTTTGCCCCCGGCGATGAATGGCAGGTCGCACCCATTCCAAAAAATAAAAAAGTCCGTGGCATTCCTAAGTACAGCCGCCGCGCCCAACTCGCCAAACACGCCGCGTCCAGCTCGTACTTCCGCCGCAACATCGCCAACCGCTTGTGGGGCCAAATGATGGGCCGCGCGCTGGTGGAGCCGCGCGACGGTTTGCACACCGCCAATCCCGCGTCGCATCCGGCGTTGCTCGGAATTTTGGCGGAAGACTTTGCCTCCATGAAATTTGATGTGCGCGCTTTCCTGCGCGAGCTGGCTTTATCCCAGACGTACCAACGCCAATTCGATTTGCCAATACGGATGAAATCCACAACCCCGATCGCCACGCTGGAGGCCGAGCAGAAAAAAATGAGCGCCGAAACCGAGGCCGCGCAGGCCACCTTCGACAAGGCGCACGAGGCGCTCGCCATCGCCCGAGGCGAACGCTTCACCGCGCAGGGCGCTCTCGACAAAACCCTCAAGCCCGTCACCGCCGCCAAGAAAGCCAGCGATGCCGCCGCCAAGGCATTGGCCGCCGCGCAAAAAAAACAGACCGACAAACAAGCCGCGCACAAAAAAGTGGGCGCGCTCGCCGTCCAAGCCAAAGCTGTGGCCGATGAATTTAAGGAGGACAAGGAATTGGCCGACCTCTCCGCCAAGTTCAAAGCCAAAACCACCAAGCTGGCCACCGAGATTGTCGCCGCGCAAAAGGACACCACCACCAAAACCGCCGCCGCCAAGACTGCAACTGATAAACTGAATGCCGCACAAAAAACCAGTGACGCCGCCCGCGCCAAATGGGCGGTGTTCGATAATAAAGTGCAGTCGCTCGACCGCGAATGGCAAGCCGCCGCCCGCGTCCGCGAACGCGCCAAGCACGCCGAAGCCCTCGCGGTTCGCCAATTGGAAGACGCGCAGGCAATGGTCGTGCTTGCGCAATCGCAATCCGCCCAAGCCGTCGCCCTCGCTAAGGTGAACGATGCCACGAAAACATGGGCCGCCGCCAAGGCCGCGCTCGTCCCGCTCAGTGCCGCATTGGCCAAGGTGCGATTGCCGCGCGAGGCCGCGCAAAAGGAGCACGCCGCCGCTGTGCAAGTTTTGGCCGCGGCGCAAAAATTGCTTTCTGAAAAACAGACCCACGCAAAAAACGTCGCCGCCGCCTTGGCCGCCGCCACGGCGAGCGCCAAGCTCGCAGTCGAGATTGCTGCGTTGGCCACCAATCAATTCCTCGCCCCCGTCACCGAACTGCAAGCGCCCGTGAACAATGCCGCCGCCCGCTCGCGGGAAGCTATTTCGACGCTGAAAATTTTGCAGGGCGTAATGGATCGGGATGTGGCGATCGCACAGCAAAAATCAAATGGCCGCGCCGCCATCGAAAAAACCGCCAAGGCGAAACTGGATTCCGCCACAGGTGCCGTGACGATCGCCGGGGCAAAGTTGGCGGCGGCACAAAAGCGCGCGCGGGAATTAGCCGCGAAGTTGGCCGACACGCAAACGCTCGCCACCGAGGCCCGCGCGGCGGTGGATTCGGCGACGGAAAAACTGGGCCGTCGGTGGGCAAGGAATTTTGGAGTGGGCGGTTTCACGCATCTCACGCCCGAACAACTTTGCTGGAGTATGCTGGAGGCGAGCGGCCAAGTGGCTGCTCAACGCGCGGCGGCGGTGGCGGATTTCAAAAAGAAGAATCCGTTGAAGGACGGCGCGAAAGAAGACCCCGCGCGCGTGGCGGCACGCGCGGCGCACGTGGAAAAATTTATCTACGACAAGCTGAAAGGCAACACGGCAATTTTCATCAAACTCTTCGGCGGCGCGGCGGGCGAGGTGCAGACGGATTTTTACGCGACCGCCGATCAAGCCCTTTACTTCGCCAACGGCGGCACGGTGCGAAGTTGGACGGGCGCGCTGACGGGGCGGCTCAATAAACTGACCGACCCCAAGGCGCTGGCCGAGGAGCTGTACCTTGCCATCCTCACCCGCCGCCCTACGCCCGCCGAGACAACCTCTGTGGCACAACACCTTGCCTCGCAAAAAGAAAACCGCTCCAACGCCATCCGCGAAATGGCCTGGGGCCTGATGACTTCCACAGAGTTTCGGTTCAGGCATTAGAGGCATTTGGATTCACCCGCAAAAGGGATGTATTTTTTGAATTGCGCCCGCACGATGGGGCGTCCAACGGACAGCGGTTTGTCATAAAGTGAACCGGCAATTTGACGAAAGGGAAACAGCGATGAAATGTGATTATGCCTGCGGTTCGGAAGACCACTTGATTGCCCGGCGACAATTTCTCGGCGGGGTGGCGACTGGCGCGGGCGCGGTGTTGGGCGGGCTCGGCGCGTTTGCCACGCCCGAGGCGGTGGCCAAGATGACGAAGGATCAAAAGCGCGTCATCGTGGTGCGCATGGCCGGGGGCTTGAGCCAGCTCGAAAGTTGGGATCCCAAACCGGGCACGGACACCGGCGGCCCGTTCCGATCTATCCCCACCAGCGTGCCGGGCATCCGCATCAGCGAGCTGCTGCCGCACACGGCGAAGGTGATGCATCACCTTGCGCTCGCGCGCGGCATCAACACCCGCAATGGCGATCACGGCAAGGGCACTTATATGATGCTCACCGGCCGGCATCGCACGCCCGGCCAAACGCATCCCGAGCTGGGCGCGGTGGTGGCGCGCGGGTTGGATAATGATTCGCTCACGTTGCCCGGCCACATCAAAGTGACTAGCGGTGGCAGTGGCGGTCGCAACAACGACGCGGCTTATCTCGGCCCCAAGTACGCAAGCATTTCGCTGGGAGGCGGCAAACCGCCGGCCTACACCGAGCGCCCGAAGGACGTGACCGAGGCGGCGGCAAAAAATCAAAATCAATTTCGCAAACAAGCCAACGATCGGTTCGCGCAACGCCGTCGCACGGCGGAGACGGACGCTTATGTACAGAGCTTCGAGCAAGCGCAGGAGTTGATGCGCCAACGCGATGTGTTTGATCTCAGCAAGGAATCGGACAAGGACCGCGAGCGTTATGGTAAGACGCAATTCGGCGAGCACTGCCTGTTGGCTCGGCGGTTGGTGGAAAAAGGCATCACGTACGTGCAAGTGACGCACAGCAACTACGACACGCACAACGAGAATTTCAGTTTTCATTTTGAACAGCTCGGCGAATTCGATGCGCCGTTTGCCACGCTGGTGGCGGATCTCGCCGCGCGCGGGTTGCTGGAGCACACACTCATCGTGGTGCTCAGCGAGTTTGGCCGCACGCCGCGCATCAACAAATATTACGGGCGCGATCACTGGGGCAATGCGTGGAGCGTGTGCATGGGCGGCGCGGGCATTGCGCGCGGCGCGGTGCACGGTGCCACCAACAAAAACGGCACGGCCGTGAGCGATGGCCAAGTGGACGCGGGGCATTTGTTCCACACGTACCTGCGCGCGCTGGGGCTGAACCCGCGCCGGAATTTCAAAATCGGCGGCCAAAAAATCCCGCTGGCGGATCCTGCCTTCGAGCCGATCAAAGAATTGCTGGCCTAACGCAATGGCGGCGGATGCGAAACAGGTTCACCTCGCCAAGTCACTGACGCACACCGCGCCGTTGATCAATTGCCGCTTCGATCCATCGGGCCAATATCTCTTTGCCACCGCCGAGGATCGCGCCATCATTCGCTGGAAACTTGCCGACGGCAGCAAAGTCATTTTCAAGGGACACGATTCGTGGGTGCGCGGGTTGGCGTTTTCCAAAGACGGCAAAACATTGGTGACCAGTGGCTTTGACGACACGCTCATTTGGTGGCCGATGGCGGCGGACAAGCCCGAGCCCATCCGCAAAGCCACCGCGCACAAGGGCTGGATTCGCGCCATCGCCGTGAGCCCCGACGGCGCGTTGCTCGCCAGCGGCGGCAATGATCGTGTGGTGAAAATTTGGAACATGGCCGACGGCAAACCCGTGGCTGAATTAATCGGGCACGAACTGGATGTGTACTCGGTGATGTTTCATCCCGACGGCAAGCATTTGCTCAGCGGGGATTTGATGGGGCAAATCCGCCAGTGGGATGTGGCCGGAGCGAAGGAAGTGCGCAAGTTCGACGCCAAAGATTTACACACCTACAACAGCGGCCAACGCGTGCATTTTGGCGGCGTGCGCAGTCTCGCGCTCACGGCGGATCGCAAACAGTTGATCGCCGGCGGGCTGTACAAGGGCACGAATCCGCTGGGCGCAGTGCACGAACCGATCATTTTGCGCTTCGAATGGGACAGCCAAAAGGTGCTGAAGAAGCACATCACCACCGGCGTGAAAGGCGTCATTTGGCGTAACGTGATTCATCCGGATGGATTTGTGATGGGCTGTTCCGGTGGCAGCAGCGGCGGGTATTTGATTTTTTGGAAAGCGGGCGAGGACAAAGCCTTTCACAAATTCAAAATGCAGGACACCGCCCGCGGGATGGATCTGCATCCCGACGGAATCCAAGTCGCCGCCACGCATTGGAACCGCAAGGTGTCCCTTTGCAGACTTGAAGAAAAGTCTAATTCGAAAAAGAAATAAAAAAGGCTACTCTGGGCAGCCTTTTTATTTCTTGGGTTCGTCTATTTCTTCTTTTGCCCCGCCGGAAGAATTTTTCCAAGCGCGTGATCGGCGGGCTTGATGCCGCGGCGGAAACTATTGAAACCATAGAAGAGAGGCTTGTAGGGATCCATGTAGTCCACATTTGCCTTTTTTGGCACCTCTATTTCAAGGCCGATGTAGACGGCATTGACGATCAATCGGCGCAGCCCTTCGCTTTGCAGATCCGTGGCCGCGCCCATGGTGGAGCAGAAAATTTTGCTGGTTTTACCTGAGGGCCACTTGTAGTTGCGCGTCCAAGCCACGGGCATGGCAGGATCATTGATGCCGGACACTTTTTTAAGCTTACGGTTTTTCTTCGTGCGGGTGGAGGGCTTTGAGTCGGGTTTCATATTTTCCAGCACCAAGCCTCGCATGAGAATTTTTGCGTCCTGAACCGGGTAAGCTTCGTAAACATCGGAGTCAGCAAATACATCGATGACGCCATTGAAGATGGGGTTATTCTTCTCGGAGGGCTCAACCACACCGCGGCAGGCCTCGCGTTTGTGACCGCCCCAGTGACTTACCCAGCCTTCGCCAAGCACACGTTTGCCAAAGCCACCGAGTTTGCCTCGGAAAGCATGGGTGCTGGTGCGTAGGCCGATGATCGGCACGCCTCGATTGCAGGCATTGTCAAAATGCTTGTAGGTTGCATCATCCCAAGTGCGGAAACGCAACAGCATGATGATGGCATCAGCAGTATCCAACGCTTCCGGGTGAGTAAGGCTTTTCTGGTTATTGGGATCAATTTCGCCCTTGTCATTCAATGAAAAGAGCACGGTACACTTGAAGCCGTGACGCTGGCTGAGAATCTTAGCCATCATCGGCAGGCCTTCCTCGCCACGGTATTCCTCATCGCCGGTCAGGAAAACCAGATGTTTTCCGTTGCCGTTGCCGGATTTGCCTTCGTATACGATGTGATCCTGTCGGGCGTGGAGTTGGGGTGCGATCAGTGTGATTGCGAAAAGGAGTGCGATTAGATTTTTCATGGAATGAGATTTATTTCGGAACGCCGTTATTTTAGCCGTTCAAAGGCCGACTGCAAACCACAAATGCAAAAGGGCAGAGTTGCCCTGCGCATTATTTTTTTCCGCCGGGGTTGAAGAGTTCGAGGATGCCGGGGGGGAGGCC
>DQLO01000171.1 GCA_015660155.1 Verrucomicrobiota bacterium | reverse complement strand
CGCGGAGGAGGACGTGATGGAGTACGAGGGCGGCATGAGGATGGAAAGCATCCTTATCCATGAGTTTGGCCACGTGGTGCACGGGGCGGGCTTCGACAAGGACCAACAGGAGCGCCTGACCGCGGCCTTCAAGAAATCGCGGGAACTGGGCATCTGGAACGACGGGCGGGCCGCCCAGCGGTTCCGCCGGGTGAAGGGCGAAAAGAAAGTTTCCCTCCTGGGGGCCTTGAAAAAATGGTTCCCCGAGGAGTCCCCGGAATTGCTGAGGAAGTGCCTCGACGAAGGCGACGTGCTGGTCAACGGCAAGCCGACCAACGCAAAGGTGAAGGTGAATGGCGAAGACAAGGTGCGGATCGTCTTCGGCGGCCCCAAGCGCTGCTACGCCTCGCGTAACCGCTCCGAGTACTGGGCGGAAGGTTTCCAGACCTGGTACGACACCAACCGCCTGCACGACCACGACCACAACCACGTCAACACACGCAAACAGTTGAAGGAGTACGACGTGGCCCTGACCAAGCTGTGTGAGGAGGTGATGGGCGACAAGCCGTGGCGCTTCGTCTCGCCCCGCGAACGAGCGGGCAAGGACCACCTCAAGGGCTACGACCCCAAGACCGCCCCCGTGGTCGAACAACTCCCCCACATCAAGACCGCCGCCAACGACTACTACGACAAGTACTGGAAAGCGTTTTGGCAACGCCTCTACGACAAGCATGAGGTGCTCTCCCCCCATACCCGCAGCCTATTCAACGGCAAGGACCTGACGGGCTGGAAGGTGGACGTCCCTCACCTCGACAAACACCCCGACGGCAAGGTGCCCTTCGTGGCCCGCGACGGCATGCTGGTGAGCCTCGGTTCCCCCGGCGGCCACCTGGTGCACGACGAGGTGAACCAGAACTACCGCCTCGAGGTGGAATACCGCTTCGCGGGCAAGCCGGGCAACTGCGGGGTTCTGGTGCACTCCTCCAAGCCACGCGCCCTCTACAAGATGTTCCCGAAGTCGATCGAGGTACAGATGTACCACAAGAACGCGGGCGACTTCTGGTGCATCGTGGAGAACATCACCGTGCCCAACATGGTGAAGCGCCGCGGACCCGAGAAGAACTGGGGAATCACCGAGGGCAAGGCCCGCCGCATCCTCAACCTGACCGATGGTTCGGAGAAGGAACCCGGCGATTGGAACCGCATGGTGATCGAGTGCCTCAACGACCAGGTCAAGGTATGGGTCAACGGCGACTTCGTGAACCACGGCTCCAAATGCACCGCGAGGAAGGGCAAGATCGCCATCCAGGCGGAGGGTTCGGAGGTGGAGTTCCGCAAGCTCGACCTAACCCCCATAAACGTCCTGACGGACTGAGACACCAGAAGCTTCCATTCCCACCGAGGGAGAACCGATCCGGCTTACATTACAATCTAATCTCCGAACAATTCCTCAAGCCGTGCGCGCATGACGTTGCCGTCGACGGTTTCGCCGGTCCAGTACTGGATGCCGGTGATGCCCTGATTAACCAGCATACCAAGGCCGTCGATGACCGTGCAGCCCTTGGCTTCGGCATCGCGCACGAGCTGGGTGCGTGGCGGATTGGGGATGACGTCAGCAACGACCATCGCGGCAGTGAGCGAACCCAAATCGAGCGCTAGGCTGGCCTCAGCATCGGCGAGTCCGATGCTGGTGGCGTTGATTACCACATCGGTGCCGGCGGGCACGGAGTAGTCGCCGTCCCACGGCTCCAGTACGGACTCCTCCACGGGGGTTTTTTCATTTAGTAGGGTCACGAGTTCATTGCCACGATCAGCACTGCGGTTGACAACGGTGATGTGCGCCGCCCCAGCTAGGGCGCATTCCACGCCAATGGCACGGGCCGCACCGCCAGCGCCGAACATCACCAGTTTTTTTCCAGCCGGATCCACGACTTCCTGCAGGCTTTTCAAAAACCCTTTGCCGTCGGTGTTCTCGCCAACGTACCGACCGTCACGGCGAACGACACAGTTCACCGCGCCAATGACGCTGGCAGATTCGCCGAGGCCATCGATGTGCTCAATCACGGCAACCTTATGCGGAATGGAGCAGTTGAAGCCGGCCCAGTTCATGGCGCGCGCCCCGGCCACAGCGGCAGCGAGATTTTCTGGAGCCACCTCGGTGTTGAGATAGCGATAATGCATATCGTGATGGCGATAAGCCGCCTCGACCATTTCTACGGTGGGATTTTCAGCGGCCGGCTGCGCAAAGGAGCCGGTGATGTTTGGTAAAAAATTAAGTTCTTCAGCCATGGTGCTTGGTTTCGAGGATGAAAGCAGAGGGGTGCCTCTGGCAAAAGCAAAAAGGCGGAAGCTTGCGTCCTTCGAATGGATCGCTAAAGTTCCGCGTCCGATTGTTACAGCCTGATTTATGAAGCAAATATTCTCCCCCTCTCTAATCGCAGTTTTTTTGCTGACACTGACTTCCCAAGCCCAAGACAACTTCGCGCCACAATCGAAGCCGCCTTTTCTGGATCCGGCTGCGAGCCAGAAGCTTTTTCAATTACCCAAAGGCTACAAGTTGGAGTTGGTTTTAAGTGAACCTCAGATCAAGGAACCGACCGTGGCGGTTTTCGATGGTGATGGCAGCATGTTTGTGGCGGAGATGCGTACCTATATGCAGGACATAGATGGCTCTGGGAAATTCAACAGAGTGAGCCGCGTGTCCAAGCACATCGATACCAATGGCGATGGCAAATTCGACAAGCACACAATCTTCATCGACAAGCTGATGCTGCCACGCATTTTGCTGCCGCTGGATGATCGCCTCGTTGTGGGCGAGACAAATACAAATGATCTTTACGTCTACCGTGATACTGATGGAGACGGTGTGGCTGATGAGAAGAAACCTTTCTACATTGGCGGCAATCGCGGTGGTAATCTCGAGCATCAACCCAGCGGCCTAATCTGGAGTATGGATAACTGGCTTTACACAACCTACAACGCGTATCGATTGCGCCACAAGGATGGTGAGATCCTCAAGGAATCTACTGCGCCCAACGGAGGCCAATGGGGGCTCACGCAGGACAACCACGGCAAGCCATGGTACGTAAATGCCGGCGGCGAACGCGGCCCGTTGAACTTTCAAACGCCCATCGTCTATGCCGCCTTGAACGCCAAGGATCAGTTTGCCGCCAACTATCGGATTGTATATCCACTGGTGCCAATCCCGGATGTGCAGGGCGGCACACGGCGTTTTCGGCCGAAGGAAAAAACGCTGAACCATTTCACTGCCACTTGTGGTGCAGAAGTGTATCGAGGCGACCGGTTGCCAAATGAATTGTTCGGCAATCTTTTCTTTGGCGAACCGGTAGGGCGCTTGATCCGCCGTACAATCATTGAGAATGACGACGGAGTTTCCAAATTGCGCAATGCGCATCCCGAATCGGAGTTCATCCGCACACCTGATGCCTATTTTCGCCCAATAAACATGGTCACCGCACCCGATGGCACAATGTATATCGTGGATATGTACCGAGGTATCATTCAGGAGGGCAACTGGGTAAAGCGCGGGTCCTACCTGCGCAAAGTGGCGCAGCAGTACAAACTTGACGAGGCCATTGGCCGCGGTCGCATCTGGCGACTGGTACATGAGGATCATAAGCCCGGGCCTCAACCGAAAATGCTTAAGGAAACTCCAGCGCAACTCGTCGCACACCTCGCGCATCCGAACGGATGGTGGCGCGACACAGCGCAAAAACTATTGATCCTGCG